>JBEAMN010000047.1:0-9984 GCA_041165945.1 Actinomycetota bacterium | reverse complement strand
ATGCTGCTGGAGTCTTCGGTCCAATAAATCTCATTCACAAGACGGATCCTGACCAGTGGGCAAAAACTATCCTTATTGACACTCTTGCTCCTTACTTCACCACTCGGGCGTTCTTACCTGGAATGTTGGCGAAAAAGTGGGGGCGAGTTATCAATGTCAGTTCGGCTGCAGCGCTCCATCCCCCTGGGGCGCTCAACAGCGCTTATGGCACGTCAAAAGTTGCACTCAATCAATTTACAAGGCACCTTGCCGCTGAAATTTCAGGTTCGGGTGTAACAGCAAATGTGATCCATCCAGGTGATGTGAAGACGGAGATGTGGGCCGATATTAAAGAGAAAGCGCTAGCTCTAGGTGATGTCGGCAAGGATTACACCGCTTGGGTTGATTGGGTTGCGCAGACTGGCGGCGATGATCCGAAAAAGGCGATGGAATTGGTCTTGGAGATTGTCTCTCCATCACACGATGGTATTAACGGACGTTTCCTTTGGATTAAGGAACCTTTACAAGCTCCGATTCCGAGTTGGGAAGATCCGGTCGATGCCCGCCCGTGGGGCTAGCGCTACCCACGACCGATGTAAGGCATCTTCGTTGCCATGACCGTCATAAATTGCACGTTTGCATCAAGTGGAAGCGAAGCCATGTGCACAACAGCATCAGCGAGGATTTGAGCATCAATCACAGGCTCAGCTAGTCGAGAGCCATTCGGTTGGAGCGCACCTTCGCGTTGGCTCGATGCCATGCTGGTATCTGCATTACCAATATCAATCTGGCCACAGGCGATGTTGTATTTACGTCCATCGAGTGATGTTGCACGAGTTAAGCCGGTAATTGCATGTTTTGATGCGGTGTATGGCGCTGAGTTCGGCCGTGGCATATGCGCCGAGAGCGAACCGTTGTTGATGATGCGCCCACCTTGTGGATTCTGGTCTTTCATCAAAGAAAATGCCTCTTGAGTGCAGAAGAATGTGCCACCCACATTAATATCAAAGATGCGCTGCCAATCTTCTGCTTGAACATCCTCGAGGAGCGCGGCAGGGGGTACGACGCCGGCATTATTGAAAAGTAAGTCCAAACGACCAAACGTAGATTTGATGGAGGCGAAAGCGCTCGTAACAGATGCGCGATCACTAACATCGCATTGCACCGCAATGGCAGCGCTTCCAATTTCTTGAGCAACTGCATCAATACCGGTGGCGTCGCGACCAATCATAGCAACGCTCCACCCTTGTTTTGCTAACGAGATAGCGGTAACTCTGCCAATGCCCCGATTTGCTCCAGTCACTGCTGCAAATTTTTGATTACTCATGCGCTCTGCCCCGGTATCTTTCCATCGAGCTCGCTCTCGATATGAAGGTGAATCAACTCATCAAAACTCTTCTCGCAGGTGAATCCTAGGCTGCGCGCTCGGGTTGCGGGAAATGCAGGGAAATTCCAGGCATCGACCATCTGTTGTGCGAATGTGTCGATAGGAACCTCTTTGATGTAGGAGACCACCTTTTCACCAGCTACGCGGCGGAGCGCCTCGATTTCATCGCCGATGGTTGCATGGACGCCAGGCATCATCATGGATCGTCTCCAACCAAGAAGCGAAGTATCCAATTGCGCGGCATGGATCAAGAAACCAACTGCTGAACGTGGCGAGGCAAAGACCATTGAGACATCCTTGGAGACAGCCAGCGTTGTTTCAATTCCTACCAGTGGTTCACGAATGATGTTTGAGAAGACCCCGGAAGCTGCGGCATTTGGTTTACCTGGTCGCACGCAAATCGTTGGTAGTCGCAACCCAATTCCATCAAGAATTCGGCGCCGGCTGTAATCATTAAGTAAGAGCTCACCGATTGCTTTCTGCGTTCCATAACTTGTCGTTGGTTGCAGAATGAAATCATCATCTACGCCATCCGGATAAGGCCCGCCATAAACCGCTGCAGTTGAGGTGTACACAACGCGCGGACAATATTCCTTCTCTGCACGGATTGCCTCAAAAAGATTTCGTGTTCCATCTAGATTAACTGAATAGCCTTTTTCGAAGTTAGATTCCGCTTCCCCAGAGACTATCGCTGCAAGATGAAAGATTACATCTGGTTTCTTATTGATTAATTCGATACAAGTCTTTGGATTAGTGATATCTGCTACTTGACAGTCAACGACAAAGTCAGATTTATGGGGAATCTTTGGCTCGATGAATGCATCAAGGAGGGTGACATGACTAATTGTTTTCCCGCCAAGGTGGGGTTCCTTAGCTAGACGCTCCACTAATCGCTGGCCGATCATTCCGCCACCGCCGAGTATCAAAATCCTCATTCTTGGATTCTAGTAGGCATCGTATCTATTTACGAATAGCCATCTGACTCGGTAATCTCCAGAACATGTTCGAACTCCTATTAATTCTAATCATTATCGGCCTATTGCTTCGCCGCCGCGATAAGCGGAAGAGGGGAAAAAGTATCGACGCTGAACTTCACAAGATGATTGAAGATGTCCGCGAGAGTGAGATCACCGCAAACGAGATTCGCCAATTTCTTCTCGATGTAATAAACGACAATAAACAGGATGTTGAGAAATTCTCCGATGTTCGACTTCGACAAGCTTCCGAGATGATGGAACGTATTGGTCCTGGAGCCTTCTATTGGATGACAGATATTGCAGCAACACTAGCTTCTGGTTATGCCGCACGCATCAACGGAGTATTGACCAATGTTGATGAGGAACTAGGGGAGTCTGCAACCCCAGAGGCAATCGTCCGAGTGGTTGTGCAGATTTAGGTAGGAATAAGCGTGTTTGCAAAGACTTGCCATGCGAGCGCGGATTTTGCGACGAGTGACAGTGTGATGTAGGTACGCTCGCCGCGAAGGTATTCGCTCCACTTACCAACTTTCTGATATTGCAACCATTGCACTAGAGCAAACGAGTTGAAGAATAAGAAAATAGTTATAACAATTCCATATACGAATGCTGGCGCAGAAGTTTCACTCGGGCCGCCAATGGCAAAAACATAAAATATGAGCGCAACCCAGGGGACTGCCCCAGCAATACATCCAAAGATAAAGGGGAGCCATCCTCCATTACCTGGAGTTTCATATTTCTCTTGCAACCATCCAAAGAGAATCATCGCGGCATTTACGCCAAAGATAGAGATAATCGCAGTGATATCCGCGACGCCAGTTACTTGAGCAATCAAGACGATCATCACTGATGAGCTGATGGAGTACTCAACCCAGCGGAAATAATTTCTTTGCTCTGCTAACCCTTTGCTATATCGACCAAAAAATTGTGGGCTTGCGACAATGAAGTGCGCCAACGCGGAGAGTCCAAGGAATACCGCAACAGTGATACCAATTGGCGTGTTAAATAGCACAACTGGCGGAGCGAAAGTGGTACCTGGCGGACCTGACATATACGTCGCATTAATTGGAAGAGTAAAGTCGTTGCTCAAGGCGAGGACTGCAATCATCTGCACTAGATGAAGAGTTCCTGCGATGATATTGATACGTCGAAGACTGCCCATGCTTACTGTTTTGGCCATATAAAAAGGGTAGTGGTTAATTCCTTTTTCGGAGCCATAAAAGAAGCCCAGCCAGCAAAATAAGTGCTACGACCCCTGAAATGACTTCGCTATTATGGCCATCATCGTTCTGGGATGCGGCTTGCGCATCAGGTGAACTCTCATCGCCGGATTGGGCCTCGTCACTCGAGCTTACCTCTTCAGCAGGTGCGTAAATAAATGGAACTTCTCCCTCGATCGGATGACCATCGGCGCTGACTACTCGGTAGATGATCCGATATTCACCAGGGAGAACAAAACTATTCACACTCACTATGGCAGAGATAGTTGCATTATCAATCGTAATTTCACTAAGTGAAACATCCTCACTATTACCATCTAACAATGCAATTGTATTAACTTGCTCACCTTCTAGATTTAAAAGTTTTTCATTGAAAGTCACCGAAATTGTGCTTGGCATAGCTTCAAGAGTGGATCCTTCGACTGGATTAGAACTTTTTAGCTCTGCATGTCCCCAGGCACTTCCAAAACTGCCTGCCATCCATAAAGTGGTGGCAAGGAGCCCAATCATCCATTTCTTTATAGTTACTGATATCTCCAGAGTTCCATTCATGGCCTCATTTTATTCCCTGACCTAGGTAAACAAGGGAATCGCACCTGCAAACTGTTAGCGATTAGCATCACATCGAACGATTAGGTATCTTTTCGCCTACTTCACAGCAGAGAAAAGGGGCAGTAATGAGCGTGTTAACCAAACGCCGTGTAATCGATTACTGCCGCATGAATATTTCACGCTGTCGCGCTTAGTTTTTCTCCAGCCCTCTTTCATTTTTTGCTTTTCTGGATTTATTTAAACAACTACCCCATGTGAAAGGAATAATTATGAAGATTTCTAAGAAGATCTCGGTGGTGTTTGCAGCGCTTTCGGTTGCTGCCGCATCACTCATAGCAGTATCTCCGGTGCAAGCTGCGCCGAAAAATCTCGCTCGCGCCGTTGCAACCGCAGATTGGTTAGAGCAGAACATTGATAATCCTAAGGTCCGTATTTTCGAAGTTTCGACAGAAGTCGGTCTCTACGAAAAGGGCCATATTAAGAACGCGGTAAAGATTAATTGGTATACCGATCTAGTTGATACGGTAAATCGCGACCTTGTCTCGTCCAAGAACTTCAACAAACTCCTCCAAACTGCAGGTATCGACAGCGATACCACTGTCGTCTTCTATGGCGATAAGAACAACTGGTTCGCCGCTTGGGGCGCGTGGGTCTTTAATCGTTACGGAGTTCAAGATGTGCGACTCCTCGATGGTGGACGTGTGAAGTGGGAGAAGGATGGACGGGCTCTCACAACAGCGGTTCCCACCTTTGGTAAAGGAAACTTCACTGTGAAGAAGATTGATCGCTCAGTTCGTGCGACTCTCATTTCTGATGTCCTTCCCGCGGCAAAAGCTGCAGTTAAGGGCAAGGCAAATGTAAAACTTGTTGATATTCGCTCAGCAGATGAATACAACGGAAAAGTATTTGCTGCACCTGGCTTCCAGGAATTGGCGATTCGCGCCGGCCATATCCCAGGGGCTATCAATGTGCCCTGGGGTTCTAATGTCAACTCTGACGGAACTTTTAAATCCGTTGCAGACCTCAAGAAGTTGTATGCAGAGAAAGGCATCGATGGTAAGCAGAACATCATCACCTACTGCCGCATTGGTGAGCGTTCCTCACTTACTTGGTTCGTATTGAGCGAAATCCTCGGATATAACGTAAAGAATTACGATGGATCCTGGACTGAGTACGGCAATTCTGTTGGGGTTCCTATCGTGAATAACGCGGGAACGATTTGGGGAGCTGCATAATCTCTACCGATATCAAATGGACGCGCGGCGATAGTTTCCGGACTCTCGCCGCCGCGGTCATTCTCGTAGCGCTCCTTGGCCTTGCCTATCTCCTATCAACGAAGGAAGGGGCGAGCACTGCGCCAATCTCTTTATTGATTGGAGTGAGCCTAGGTATCGTGCTCGAGCGCGGACGCTTCTGCTTTTACTGCATCTTCCGCGATGGCATAGAAGATAAGAACACCACCGGCATGCTCTCTGTCTTTGCTGCAATCGCTGCTGGTGCAATTGGTTATGCAATTATCTTTGGTCAATTCCTTCCCAACACCACAACTGATCGCCTGCCACCGTTAGCGCATATTGGGCCGGTGAGCATTCCGCTGGCAATCGGAGCTTTTCTCTTTGGTATCGGCATGACACTTTCCGGTGCGTGTATCAGCGGACATCTCTATCGGATCGGGCAAGGGTATTTACGTGCGATCCCTGCGCTGATTGGCACGCTCATTGGCTTTGCGATTGCGTTCTTGGTGTGGAATCCAATTTATTTGAATTTCATCTCTGAATCACCGACTATCTGGATACCTCATCTCTTTGGTTATTCCGGTTCCTTGATTCTCACGCTCGTTGTCGTGACACTTCTTGCAGTAGTCGCAATTAAAAAGGGGATAAATTCCGAACCTATTTCGGGAGAACGTTCAGAGAAGATCACGTTCCGCTCAATCCACCAGAAAATGATTATCAATCGCTGGAATCCACTGGTTACAGGTGGATTAGTGGGAGCTATCAGCACTATCGCGTATCTACGAGTGGAACCTTTGGGTGTAACTCGTCAGCTAAGCACAACTGCTCGCACATTCTCTCTCGATAATGGCGTTGGACCAGAGACGCTTAATGGTTTGGACAAGATGGCTGGCTGTATTGCGATAGTCTCCGAGGCAATCACCAATAATGGTTGGCTACTTATCGGATTAGTGGGTGCATCACTTGCAGTAGCAATCGCAGGTAATCGATTTAAACTTTCACAAATTACTCCAGTGAATGCGACTACGGCGTTAATCGGAGGGGTCCTTCTAGGTTTTGGAGCGATGATCTCGTTGGGCTGCACCGTAGGAGTTCTGCTTTCGGGCACTCAAGCCTTTGCCCTCTCTGGTTGGGTCTTCTTTGCTTCAGTATTTTTAGGAGTATGGAGCGGCATCAAATTAAGATTACATAAGACTAATTAGCTATTGGGAACAATTGTGCTGACATCTTGCCATGAGGTCGATACGTCGCGCGAGGTTGTGCTTTTGGCATTGGAGTCTTGATCTTCCACATTCTTGCAATCTTTAACAGGATTATTCGGGACTCAGCAATCGCAAAATATTCACCTAGACATTTACGAGTCCCGGCGCCGAACGGGAAATAGGCTCCCTTCGGCAATGATTTTTCAAATTCTGGATTGAGCCAGCGCTCTGGGATAAATCGCTCAGGCTCTGGGAAATATTGAGGATCGCGTTGGGTGACGTATTGACTAACTAAAACGTGTGCACCAGCGGGCACGCGGACACCTGCAATCTCACAATCCTTGATGGCAATTCGCGGTGCGACCCAAACTGGTGGTGCTAAGCGGAGCGCTTCCCAGAGTACAGCAGTGGTGAAGTTCGCATGTTGCTCCAATTCATCATAAGTGGGAGTTCGATTGTAAAAGAGCCAATCGAGTTTTTCGCTCTCCGCAGAGAGAGCATCAAATGCTTCAGGGTTATTGGAAAGGTGTGCAAATGCCCACGAAAGGACATTTGCAGTAGTTTCATGGCCACTAAGTATCAAAGTCAGCGCCTCATCACGAATGTGGTTCATCGATATGTGATCACGAAGTCCCAGTAATACGCCAAGCAAGTCATCATCTTTAGTCGCACTATCGGGTTGATTGGCGAGACGTTTTTCGATTATTTCCTCAGCAATTGTCGCTAATTCATCTGCACTCTGCTCAAAACGCTGGAAGTATGAGATTCGGGAAGCGTCGAATCGGTCCAAACCCGGAAGCATTGTTCGCTCGATTCGGTCGATTGCAACCTCCATCGCCTCTGCGATGGGTCGCGTGTATTTGTCACCGTCGATACCAAATAGACATTGTGAAACGATGTTGAGCGTCAGCGCCATCATCTCAGGATTTAGATTGACCGCTTTTTCATTATGCCAGCGGGTGAGATGTTGATCGGTGATTCTTGTCATTATTGCGACGTATTTATCGAGATTCCCATGATGAAAAGGTGGTTGCATAAGCCTGCGATGCTGTAAATGAATAGGTTCTTCATTGGTTAGCAGTCCCTCACCGAGGACTTTCCGCATCCGTAAGAAGCCAACACCTTTAACAAAGTTCGATTGTTGTGCGACAGTCACCTGATAAGTAGCTTCAGGGGAGAAGAGCCCAAGGAATAATCGGCGCGCGAGAAAGAATGAGCAATGATCACCATAACGTTGTCGAAGACGTAGTAGAAATTTTGGGGTATTGACTAAAAATGTTCCAGTAAGGAAATCGCTGAATACAGGTGATGGTCCGGCAGGGAGCGATAGTTTTACTCCCTGTTTTCGTGTTATTCCTGGCGGTATAACGCCATATTCCGCGGGGCGTGGCGTAGTGAAAGGACGATTGAACTTCTGAGCAATCGTCATAAAGGGGTCACTTACTTCTTGCGCCAGCCTTTAGGGCATTTGGGATTCATAGCGGTGATTCGTCGCGAATCCTTCCCCTTCACACACATGATGGTGCTCATTTTCTTTCCCTTAGGGGCCGCACTTGCAGAATTGGAATTCTGCGAGCTATTTCCCGCTTGTTGTGTGCTGATAGGTTTGAGCTTTACTCGCAATGTTGGTGATGAAAACCCGAAGTTGTACGCGCGAATCTCGAAGACATCAAGTGATTTCAAATACCGTGAGGTGTAGGTGGCAATCTCTGCTTTTCCATCTCCCTCAGAAATTTCGACTTTCACGATATTTCCCGCTTGAGCTGGGTCGAGATTAAATGCTTTACGAATTACTTCACCTTTAACCGCTGTCTCCATCCACCCTTTGTTCAACGTCTTCCGGTCGAATAAGAAGTGTGGTCCACGCATCGGGACAGTGATAATTCCCTGATCTTGGTCGTATTGAACTTGCCCTAGCGAACCTGTAGTCCCAGATACGAAGATGCCACCAGGGGTGTAGCCCTTGAGTTTTTCAAATTGATAGATATATGGCATGACCGAGATGCTAAATCCCTGCGATGCAGTCTCTGCATAGGACTCTGGATGGTTACATGCATTGTTTTCATCACGTGGATTAAATGGCTGTCCGGGAACTTTACAGTTGTACTGATTGGGATAGACGGAACCAAGAATTACTGTTCGCGAGACTCCATCGCTTCCTTTGGTTACCGAGATATTGGGATTTTTCATGTTAGAAGTTAGAACGCCTGCATTTTGACCGAGGCTATTTGATTTCACAGTAATGCGCCACGTTGATCCGTCGGGAACGGTATTTGCTGTCCAGCCATCTTCTCGATCCCAACTGCGGACAATTCCTTTATCTACCCATTGATAAATGTTGAATGATTCACCACCGCCACCAAACATCAAACGGAAGATAATGTCGGAACCATCTGGGTTAAGACCAGAAGCGGTGTAACAAGCATCGTGGTGATACCCCTCGTTGTAATTAGGTCTACTACCTATACATGGGATACTAAATTCCTCTTGTTTCCATGCGCTCTCGGGTGAAAGTGATTTATAAGTGAATTTCGGATTTACCGAGACTGTTGCCTTTTTCCATACGATGCTTGAATAATCGAGAAAGCCGTTGGCATCACGTTTTTCACTAGCTGGATCACTGAACTCAATACTTTCAATGCAGTCGTTATTTCTAAATCCAGTTGCGCAGTCGACCCAGTATTTAGTCTCAGCAGGGTAGTAGTCAACCGCTTGAGCACTTGGCAATGCCACTGTTAAGGCTCCGAGCAATGAGAGTAATCCGACCAGGACTTTTATTGACATCCGCATAAGGAAAAGGGTACTAGCGAGATTTAAAAAGCGATAGGAAATGCGGGCTGGAGAGACTAGCGATAGCCTGTAGAGATAATGCAGAGCAGATTCTTCACCAGCACATTCGCCCTAGTTTTCGCTTTTGCGTATCTTCCAGCTGCCCAAGGGGCACCTCCCTCAATCTCTATTGAGAAAATCAGCACCCCAGCGGTGCAGGTTGTTGCACCTAACGGGGAGCGCGGCGCAGCGCTTGCTCAATTAAGTGATGGGCGCTTACTTCTTGGCGGTGGTAAGAACGGTTCTAATCTCTATCTCTTTGATCGTCAAAGTAATTCACTTGCCTCACTCGGACGCGTGATCAAAGCGAATGAGCGAATTAATGATTCACGATTTGCAATCACCGATATCGCGATATTAAGTGAAAAAGGAGCATCGCTCTCTCTATTAATCTCTTTCCCCGAATACAACCGAAGTAATTCCTGTGTGACGATTGTCCTTTATCGCTACTCCTTAACGCTCACTGCTAAGCCGAAACTCATTCGAGGCAAAGAGTGGTTCCGTTCTTCACCATGTGTTCCGGTGAGTGCAGTGCAACATGCCGCCGGTCGTATCGAAGTAATTGATTCAAAGAGCGCTTATCTGACTACCGGAGATTTGGGT
>JBEAMN010000046.1:0-4809 GCA_041165945.1 Actinomycetota bacterium | reverse complement strand
ATGGAACAAATTGATGTCGAGCGAAGTCAAGAGTTTCGCAAGTGCATCGAGTGCTTCCTATGTCAGGACACTTGCCATGTAATTCGCGATCACGAGGAAAATAAGAAGTCATTTGCAGGTCCACGCTTCTTTATCCGTATTGCTGAATTAGATATGCACCCACTCGATACTTTGCGAAACCGAAAGCGAACTGCGCAAGAGAGCCATGGCCTTGGGATGTGCAACATCACTAAGTGCTGTACTGAAGTTTGCCCTGAGCACATCCGTATCACCGATAACGCAATCATCCCAATGAAAGAGCGCGTAGTAGATGTGAAATACGATCCAGTTCGCTGGTTAGGTTCGAAGATTCGTAAGCGTGAGGATATTTCGTAAGTGGAATCACCACCCCTTCGCCACCTGCTTTTAGTAGGAGTAGGCGGAGCGGTGGGTGCGTTATCGCGCTATGGTGTGGATCTAATATTTGAAATTTCCCTAGCAACTCTCATAGTTAATCTATTCGGTGTTGCTTTTGCAGCTGTTTGTATCTATCGCTTATCACTCACCCATGAGCAACAACTATTCCTCGTAACTGGTATTGCGGGTGGATTCACCACCTATTCAGCTTTTGCACTCGTGCTTTATGACTTGACTCTGCCTCAAGCGGGGCTATACATCGCAGCATCGCTTCTACTTTCCCTCGCGATAATTCGAGTGATTCGTGCAGGTGTGCGATGAAAACTGCTCTCTTAGTAAGTCTTGGTGCATTTGCAGGCGCGCCATTGCGCTACTACATCGATTTTCAATTACGACGCCGATTTGCTTTCCCTGCAGGAATCTTGTTAGTCAATGTTCTGGGTTCGTTTATCGTGGGGTATATCTCTAAAGGGTCAGATGCGCTTCTCACTTTGATGGGGGTTGGTTTTGCTGGCGCCTTCACTACCTGGTCAGCTTTTGCTATTGACCTCAACCGAGAGCAGCTCCATCCACGAAAGTTCTTGGCCAATATCTTTGCGACACTCAGTTTCGGAATACTCGCTGCAGGGGTTGGGCGGGCTCTTGCTGGTTAACATATAGAGGTGAGCGCCAACAATCAGATGCCCTGTGATTTTTGCGGCGTTGCTTATGATCCAGTAGCAACTCGATGGTTATGTCCCCATTGCCATATGAAGACCAATTGTTGCGATGGGGCTCCCTGCCCAGTGCCAAACACCACTATGAACTCTGAAGTGAGCCAATCCACGCTTCAAGTGAATCGGGATCGCGCGGAAGTTCGCGGCTAAGCACTTCTACCCCATCTTCAGTAACGAGTACATCATCTTCAATGCGGATTCCGATTCCGCGGTACTCCTCTGGAAAGAGTAGATCATCAGGTTGAATGTAAAGGCCTGGTTCAACGGTAAGCACATGTCCAACAGCTAATTCGCCATTGAGATATTGCTCGCTTCGAGCCTTTGCACAATCATGAACGTCAATACCGAGCATGTGCCCAGATGCATGCACGCTCCATCGTCGATGTAGTCCAACTTCAGGATCAAGGGATTCTTCCGCGGTGATAGTGAGCACTCCTAGACGTTCGAGCCCTCTAGCGAGAACTCTCATACAGGCGTTGTTGATGTCTCGATATTTAGCTCCAGGTTTCACTGCCCGGATTCCTGCCTCTTGTGCAGCAAGCACGATTTCATAAATCTCTCGTTGCGCTTTAGTGAATTTACCGTTGATAGGAATAGTTCGCGTGATATCTGCGGTGTAGTGGCTCTCGACCTCAACTCCCGCATCGAGCAGCAATAAATCCCCAGAAAGCGCCGGTCCATCATTTCTGATCCAATGTAAAACGCAGGCGTGTGCACCAGCGGCAGCAATCGTGTTATATCCCAATTCATTTCCATCAACTCGTGCTCGCTTATAGAAGGTGCCATCGATTACCCGTTCACCGCGAGGGTGGTTCATAGCATCAGGAAGAGATTTCACAACATCCGTGAACCCACGGATGGTTGCATTAACTGCTTTTCGCATTTCGCCAATTTCAAACTCATCTTTTACTAAACGAAGCTCTGATAAAGCAATTGTAAGTTTGCCATCATTCTCGTTGACGGGAATTAAAGCATCGAGTTTAGAATCTTCACCACGATGAACCAAAGTCTCTTTCTTCAAAAGTAGGAATTCATCTAGCTCTTTGATATTCCGCGCGCTGATTTGATATCTCTTCTTAATTTCAGCGAGCGCAAGATATCGTCCGACCCAGAATTCACCATGGCGCCGATCGCGATAAAAAGTTTCTAGATTCCGATCATTCTTTGGGTGTACGAAGAGTATTTCCTCGTGCCCTGTTGCGGTTGGCTCGAAGAGCAGAATGGATTCGGGGACGATATCTCCAGCAATCATTCCAGTGAGGTGGATAAATGCAGAGTTGGCTCTAAATGTGTAATCACAATCATTGTTGCGAACCTTAAATTGGCCAGCGGGAATAAGCAGTCGCTTACCCGGAAAGAGAGCGCTCAGCGCGGCCCTTCGCTGTCTCGACCAAGGTGCGCTCTCATGGATGGCAGCGCTATCACTCTCGCGCTCACCCCAGCCACGGCGCATCAATTGGCGCAAGGGTTCAGAAACGGGCAGGTCATAGGAGGTAGTGACGGGTTTCTCGCCATCAAAAGTCATCTGAGATAAACCTCCTAAAACTCAAGTTTATCTCGGGGTGCGAACTTGGCTAATCTGCTCACATGAGCCGAGTAATCACCAGCACCAGTCCGCAAAAACCTAGCGATGTCGTTCTCGAAACACCCGCGCTAACAGCCCAAGAGGTTGCCGCCGCGGTAATACGCGCTCGCGCCGCACAGAAGGGGTGGGGCGAGAATGCGATGGCTCGCGCCGCTGCACTCCGTGGCTGCGCTGAGGGACTTCGCGCGAGAAGCGTTGAGATGGCTGCGCTGATCACTCGTGAGGTAGGTAAGCCCATCGTCGAGGCAAAAGGCGAAGTTGCTCGGGCAATTGCGATTTTGGATTACAACGCACAGGCAGCAATAGATCCAATCGGCACTGTCATTCCCCCGACTACACCGGGGTACCTCATGGCGGTTCGCGAACCGTATGGCGTCGCTGGATTAATCACGCCATGGAATTTTCCGATTGCAATTCCGGTATGGAAGGCGGCTCCTGCGCTCGCCGTTGGCAATGCTGTTGTGATGAAGCCAAGCGGAATGGCAATCGGTGTTGCTAAGTTAATTGAAGAAATTTTCGCGCAGTCACTGCCAAAAGATTTATTCCAAGTATTAGTTGGTGGCGCTGAATGTGGTCAGGCAATTATCGAATTCGCAGATGTCATTTCATTTACCGGTTCATCTGAGGTCGGCTCACAAATTGTCGCTCAAGCAGCAAAGTGCGGAAAGCCAGTGCAGGCGGAGATGGGTGGACAGAATCCAGCAATCGTCCTACCTGATGCGGATCTTGCGCTGACGGTTGCTCATCTATCGAATGCGTCGATGAGTTATGCCGGGCAGAAGTGCACTGCTACAAGTCGGATTATCGTTGTTGGCGATGATGCACGGTACAAAGAAGTTACAGATGCACTTGTAGCGGGAGTTGAGAAGCTTTCGCCAAATGATCCGGCAACTGAAGGTGTTCTTGTTGGTCCGGTTATTTCTGACAGTGCGCGTGCAGATGTTGAAAATGCTGCAAAGGGTGCGGTTGCTCGTGGCGGAAAAGTTTTGATTGGTGGCGCGCCAATGGATCGTGATGGATGGTTCTATTCACCGACATTAATTGCAGACCTTGGCCCTGAAGACCAACTTAATCAAGAGGAAACATTTGGTCCGATTGCTGGCGTCATCCGCGCGAAGAGCGTTGGCGAGGCAATTGATAGCGCCAACTCGGTCCGTTTTGGTCTTACCGGCAGCGTGCATGGCCGCGACCTAGAGGCGACAATCCGAGTGGCTCAGTCACTTAAAACCGGAATGGTCAAGGTAAATGCGCCAACCGCAGGCCTTGATTTCCATGCTCCAGTTGGCGGGACTAAGGATTCCTCGTATGGCGAGCGCGAACAAGGAAAAGAAGGTCTGGCCTTCTACTCCTTCATTCGTACTATCACTTTAGGCGCAGGTAGTCGACGTTTCGAATAGTTAGTGAAAAAGTGATGCGTAGAAAAGTTATTGTTCATCTTGCATCGGCCGTACTTTTCTCGCTCTCAACGTCTATTCCTGCCGCACACGCTTTGACTCCTCAAGAGGCTACACTGGAAGCGCTGTCGGAAAAAAGTTTTAATGGATCTGATTTAAAGTTAATTAAGTTATTGAATCAAACGAGCAAATACACAAAACACTCAATTACCTATCGAAGTGATGATCTTCGGGTATCAGGGGTGTTGTACACGCCAAAAGGTAAAGGACCTTTCCCTGGTGTGGTGTTAGGCCATGGATATATCGATACGCGCATCTACCAAAATGGTCAGGGGATGCGTAGGGAACAAGATTACTTAGCATCTCGAGGTTTTGTAGTTTTGCACACTGATTATCGAAATCATTCTTTTGGTGATGATGACCCAGAGAGCCAATTGAAATTTCGGATGGATTACAGCGCAGATGTGATTAATGCAGGATTAGCGTTGAAGAGTTCAAAGATTCGCACTCTTGATAAAAATAGGATTGCTTACATGGGTCGATCTATGGGCGGCGGCATTGGATTCAATGTCGCTGTCGCTAAAAGTGCTGAAGGAGTTTTTTCTTCTTACACACTTTTCGCACCGACGAGCTCCAACTATGTTGAGAATTTCAACAAGTGGGGACGAGGTAATGCAGATCGTGCAAATCCGCTTAAAAAGTTTGTTGGGTTACCTGA
>JBEAMN010000045.1:0-3591 GCA_041165945.1 Actinomycetota bacterium | reverse complement strand
TCGAAGTCCATAGCAAAGTTCAGATTAAAACCCGTGATGATCTCTCCCGTGCCTACACTCCAGGTGTTGCCCGAGTCTGCCAAGCAATTGCTGCTGACCCCTCCGATGCTCGTCGATTAACTATCAAAAGAAATACTGTCGCTGTTGTCACCGATGGATCTGCAGTCCTTGGACTTGGAAATATCGGACCTGCTGCAGCTATGCCTGTGATGGAGGGCAAGGCTGCACTCTTCAAGAGATTTGCAAATATTGATGCGTGGCCAGTCTGCTTAGACACTCAAGATGTTGATGAAATCGTACGTACAGTTCAAATTATTGCACCGGTGTATGGTGGAATAAATCTTGAAGATATTTCTGCGCCACGTTGTTTCGAAGTCGAGCGTAGGCTCCGCGAAATACTTGATATCCCAGTCTTCCATGATGATCAACATGGCACTGCAATTGTCGTGACGGCAGCCCTTAAAAATTCTCTTAAGTTAGTTAAGAAAGATATATCTCAAGTAAAAATCGTACTTAATGGGGTGGGGGCTGCGGGTACTGCAGTCGCACAATTGCTCTACCATGCTGGTGCGCGACACATGATTGGCTTTGATATCGATGGCGTGATTCATAAAAGTTCACCAAAGAGCGATGAGATGCGCTCTTGGTTTATCGATATAAGTAACAATGAAAACTTCACTGGCTCACTCAGCCAGGCTCTGGCAGGTGCTGATGTATTTATCGGTGTAAGCGTGCCAAATGTTATTCATGAAGGTGATTTACAGAGCATGGCCAAAGATGCGATTGTCTTCGCATTAGCCAACCCAGATCCTGAGGTCGATCCAGAGATGGCTCGCCGTTATGCGAAAGTTGTTGCCACTGGTCGAAGTGATCAACCAAATCAGATTAATAACGTTCTTGCTTTTCCGGGAGTCTTCCGAGGCCTCCTCGATATCGGTGCGACGAAAATCACCGATGACGCCTTAGTGGCTGCCGCAGATGCGATTGCTAATTGCGTGAAGCCAGAGCAATTGAATGAGAGCTTCATTATTCCAAGTGTCTTTGATCCAGCAGTAACTCCAGCGGTTGCCGCTGCCATCAAAGCCACCTGTAGGTAAACTCATCGCCATGTCACTCACTCCAGTAATCCTGCCTTCTAACCAATTCGATCATTTCTATCGTGGTGGAAACCGAATTGGCGTACTTCGGAATGGACCTGGTGGACCAATGCGGCCTGAAGAATGGATAGGAGCAACGACGACTCGATTTGGTGAGCGGGAAATGGGGCTATCGCTCCTGCCTGACGGTGAGTATCTTCGCGAAGCAATCGCGCGAGAACCAGAGCGGTGGCTAGGCAAATCTCATGTCGATGCATTCGGGACGAGCACTGAAATCCTGGTGAAATTACTCGATCCAGATCAACGCCTTCCGGTCCATTTCCATCCCAATAAAGCATTTGCCAAGAAGCATCTAGCACTTGACCATGGAAAGACCGAAGCCTGGATTATTTTGGATGCGCCTGAGAATGCAAAAGTAGGTCTCGGTTTTGCCGAGCAGATGAAAAAGGATGCGATTTTCTCAATGGTGCAAGCTAAAGATTCCGCAGCCCTTCTGGCTTCGTTAAATATGGTCTCAGTGAAACCAGGGGATGCAATCTTGGTCCCAGCCGGAACTGCCCATGCGATTGACGCTGGAATTTTTGTACTCGAACTACAAGAGCCAACTGATCTCTCTGCGCTACTGGAGTGGGAGGGCTTTGCAGTCGATGGCTTAAAAGATGGCCATCTCGGACTTGGTTTCGATGTAGTCCTTGATTCGCTAAATTACAATCCACTGAGTTCCGATGAGATATCTACTTTGGTGAAAAGTTCTCACTTCACGGGTGGTGAGATTCGTTCGTTATTCACCAATAAAGCTGATGGGTACTTCCGCGCTGATGTGATTCCTGGTGATGGTGCAACTATCGATGCAGGTTTTGGCATCATGCTCCTGCTTGAAGGCGATGGTCTGCTTTCCACCGAAAATAGTGGAACTATCGCGGTCGGACATGGCGATGCTCTTGTCATTCCTTACGATGCCGGTCACTGGAGCCTTAAGGGGGCCAGCGGAATTCTCTCGCGACCTCCACTTCCTGCCCTCGCGGCCCTTGCACCATGACCTCTCTCGAATTTGCAGCGAGCTTCGATGAGAGATTCTCGCCGATTGCGCCCTTCCTCCTTTACATGTTGGTCTGGGGAATAGTCTTTCTAGAGACGGGAATCCTTCTAGCCTTCTGGCTTCCGGGAGATTCGATTCTCTTTAGCGCCGGCCTTGTTGCCGCTGCACGTGATGATATGAATATTGTGATTCTCGTTGCTGGAATCTTCCTCGCTGCATTTATTGGAGATCAGGTGGGTTATGTAACAGGGCGAAAACTTGGTCGCCCCTATCTTGAAAAATCAAAGAAACCGCGAGTGGAGCGGATGGTTGCTCGCTCTGAGGTTTTTTACCAAAAACATGGCTGGTGGGCAGTGTGCGCCGCCCGATTCTTTCCCTGGTTTCGCACCTTCATTCCGCCAATCGCCGGAATTTCCAAAATGCCTTACTACAAGTTCCTCTCAGCCAATGCAGTCGGAGCGCTCGCTTGGGGAGTGGGAATCACAATTGCCGGTTACTTCTCCGCAAGTATTCCCATAGTGAAAACATTCTCCTACGCAATTGCCGCATTCTTTATTGGCGGATCAATACTCTCAATTATTTGGCGTAGATCTCGTTCGCATTGATCCTTGTTTCCGTAATCCACCCACTAGAACACCTATATATGTAATCAAAATTCCAAGTACGAGATTGATACCGATTGTCACATCCTCCGGTGGTGCAATCAGATCAAAAATTAATGAACCTATTAGCTGCCCTCCAGTAGCAAATAAAGTAAATGAGAGAACGCCAATCTTCGCCACAATCACCGATGAAGAGGCTATGTAAAGGACTCCAATAGTTCCACCCCAATAAATCCACCATGGTGATGTTGGTAGACCGACTATTTCTTCGCCTCGTGCCGTATTGATAATCAACAGGATGACGAGTGTTGATGTACCCATAAAGAAATTGAGCCAGGTTGTTGAAAAACTTTGCCCTGACACATCATTAATCTGTCCATTGAGGGCGCGCTGGACACCAATCATAAAACCGCCGACAAAGACGATGATGATGGGGGCAGGTGAAATATTTGCCAGTTGGATCTCTTCCCATACCGCAACTAGTACCGCAAAAATCGTAATTGCTGCTGCTAATACTCGGCGGAGCGTTATTGGTTGTTTGCCTCCACCAGTGATACCTATTCGATCCACTATCAAAGAAGCTAGCGTTTGACCTGCAATCATCACAACTGAAAGGAGCGCAACTCCAATAATTGGAACAGTGAACGTTTGAATGGCCACGAAGATTCCACCCATGATTCCCGCAGAGAGCCGCCAAGCCGGTAATTCACCACTTTTCACTCCAGCAACGATTCGTAGAACGCCCTGTCGAACTTTGGGGTTAGCTAATGCGATGATGTTAAGAAGTAAGAATCCAGAACCAAAAGAGTAAACCGCTGCCTCAGTGCTATTTCCTAGCGCTGCCGAGAGACCA
>JBEAMN010000044.1:0-2667 GCA_041165945.1 Actinomycetota bacterium | reverse complement strand
GCAGTGCTGAGCATGCTGAGAACTCCCTAAAAGAATTAGCTGCGTTAGCAGAGACGGCAGGTTCACAAGTCCTAGAGGGAATCATTCAAAGGAGGGATAAACCCGATCCGGCAACGTTTATTGGCTCGGGCAAGGTGAGTGAATTAAAAGGCATTGTCTCAGCGACAAAAGCAGACACGGTGATTTGCGATGGTGAGTTATCACCAGGCCAACTTAGACAGTTAGAAGAGCGTGTGAAGGTAAAAGTAGTCGATAGAACGGCTCTCATTCTCGATATTTTTGCTCAGCATGCAAAAAGCCGTGAAGGTAAAGCACAAGTTGAACTTGCACAGATCTCGTATCTCTTACCGCGTCTTCGTGGTTGGGGTGAATCGCTTTCGCGTCAGGTTGGTGGTCGTGCAGGCGCTGGCGGAGCTGGGGGAGTAGGTATCGGTGGACGCGGCCCTGGTGAAACGAAGATCGAGATTGACCGTCGTCGAATTCGCGATCGAATGGCGAAGTTGCGGCGAGAGATTGCGGAGATGAAAGTTGCTCGCGATACCAAACGTCAGGAGCGAGTTCGCCATCGGATTCCCTCAGTTGCAATTGCCGGTTACACCAATGCCGGTAAGTCATCGCTCCTTAATCATTTAACAGGCGCTGGTGTCCTTGTTGAGAATGCGCTCTTTGCCACCCTCGATCCGACGACTCGTCGCGTGGAGGGAGGTGATGGTCGCGTCTACACCCTCACGGACACCGTCGGTTTTGTCAGTCACTTGCCACACCAACTTGTTGATGCCTTTAAGTCGACGCTTGAAGAGGTATCTAATGCCGATCTGATTCTCCATCTTGTCGATGGCTCCCATCCAGAACCACTAGAGCAGGTTCGAGCAGTGCATCAGGTCATCGATGAGATCGGCGCCTCGAATATTCCTGAAATTATCGTGATCAATAAAGTCGATATCTCCGATCCCCATCGGATTGTCGAGTTGGTTCAACAATTCCCGGGGAGTATCCCAATCTCTGCGCACACTGGTTTTGGGATCACAGAGCTCCGTTTGGCGATAGAAAGATCACTGCCACATCCAGATGTCGAAGTGCGCGCTGTCATCCCCTACACACGTGGCGATCTACTTCACGAGATCCATGAGCGTGGTGAGATTTTTACCGAAGAGCATATGGAGGATGGCACCCATGTTCGCGCACTTGTGGATGCCCGCCTTGCCTCTGCGTTGGAGCGTTTCAGCGCTTGATTAATTAACGTACTGAACGAAGTACAGCTGTCACTTTCCCCAAAATTTCCGCGTTATCACCAGGGATGGGGGAGAAGTTGGGATTGGCAGGCAGTAACCAGATCTTGCCATCTCGACGGGAGAAGGTTTTCACTGTTGCTTCGCCATCAATCATTGCCGCGACGATTTCACCTTTTTCACAAGTTTTCTGAGCGCGAATCACTACATAATCTCCATCGCAAATTGCGGCATCGATCATCGAATCGCCAACAACCTTGAGCATGAAGAGTTCACCTTCTCCGACAAGCGATGCTGGAAGTGGGAAGGTCTCTTCAATCGATTGCTCGGCGAGAATTGGACCGCCTGCGGCAATTCGACCAACAAGTGGCACCGCGCGCATCCGATCCATGGGAGCCTCATCAGCATCGCTTGCATTGACGGCATTGACGGCATTGACGACATTGTCAGAGTTGAGTATTTCCAGGGCGCGACCACGGGTGGGATCGCGACGAATCCACCCCTTTTCTTCGAGGACCTCAAGTTGGTACTTCACACTCGATGGCGAGGCGAGGCCAGCGGCAATCCCAATCTCGCGCATCGTTGGGGGATAGCCCTGAGCATCGAGGGCGCTCTGGATTACCTCCAGAATCTTCATCTGGCGAGGGGTGAGCCCTTCCTCATTGGCGGGGCCATCAGGG
Source organism: Actinomycetota bacterium (assembly GCA_041165945.1). GTDB lineage: Bacteria > Actinomycetota > Actinomycetes > Nanopelagicales > Nanopelagicaceae > IMCC26077. The sequence continues at coordinate 758 of JBEAMN010000044.1, read as the reverse complement.
AGCTCCGTAATGGGGGAGGTAATGGGGGAGGTAATGGGGGAGGCCGTTTTCTTGGTCATGTCCTCAAGGGTAAAGGGAAAGGGCAAAATATTCAAACACCTGTTCGAAATTTTCTTGACAAAGGGGGGTTAGGTGGGGTTAACTTCGAACATCCGTTCTAAATGAGGAGTTTACGATGGCAACTTCCCCCGCCGCCAGCGTCAGCCGTGTCAGCCATGTCGGCCAGATCCGCCTAACAACCCGCGGGCGACTTCTCCTGTGCGCCTCAGGGCTCGTGGTGGCGCTCTCTCTGATCTCAGCTAACACCGCTCTGGGAAGTAATCAGAGCGGAGCAGTTCCAGGTGGTAGCGCAGGGTACGAGAGCATCAGAGTCCTCCCTGGTGAGAGCCTCTGGTCGATAGCCCGCCAGGTTGCTCCAGATTTTGGAGCGAGCACTGGCGATATCGTTGCCATGATTATTGAGATCAATAACCTTCCCTCATCGGAGCTTGAGAGTGGAGCAGAGTTACTCATTCCCATCCGTTCCTAGCGGAGTGAAAAAATCTTGCGACACACCGATTCTCCCCTTGCGAACCCTCGACCATTGCTCTACTGTTCCCACTAGATGTAGTAGTAACACCGGTGTAGTTAATCCACAGGTTGTGCCTACTACTCCCCAGGTCCTCCACAGCCTTATCCCCAAGGCAGCGCGATTCTGGCCTAGTTCGAGGACATCTGAGTATGTGGGTAGTTAGCTATTGAGGTATTTAGGGAGCGCC
>JBEAMN010000043.1:0-10605 GCA_041165945.1 Actinomycetota bacterium | reverse complement strand
CGCTGATGGTTCACCTCTTTACACGTTGGCGGTCGCTGTTGATGACGTCTTAATGGAGGTAACGCGTTCTCCGGTGTAGTGGCGCTCTCGCTACTTACTGGCGTACTCGTGAGTTGCTCATCTTCAAGCGGAGGCGCGGGCGGAACGCTCACCTTCCTCACTAATGCGGAGTCATGGACTCACGCTGATCCAAACCGTAACTACACTGGTCAACATATCGCGTGGTTCGGTTCATTTATGCACCGTACGCTCACCGCTTACGCGCGAGCAGAGGGTGCTGCAGGTTCAGAGGTGGTGCCAGATTTGGCAACCGACACCGGTCGCTCTTCAAATGGCAATAAGACCTGGGAGTTCACACTTCGCGATGGCGTGAAGTTTGAAGATGGCAGCGACATTACCTGTGAAGATGTGAAATATGGCGTCTCTCGCACATTTGCAACAGATGTCATCACCGATGGTCCGACCTATGCAATTAGCATGCTCGACATTCCTTCAGCTGCGGATGGTTCCTCGGTTTATAAGGGCCCATATGCAACTGATGGAAATGACACCGCTGCATACGACAAGGCTGTGACCTGCTCTGAAGATAACAAGACCATCACCTTCAATTTGAAGCGTGCGGTCGGCGACTTCAACTACACCGTCACCTACCTCTCGTTCAGCCCAGTACCAAAGGCAAAGGACACAGGCGATCAATACGATCTTGCACCTGTCTCCTCTGGCCCTTACAAGATTGAGAAGTACAAGGCAAAAGATGAGATGGTCTTGGTTCGTAACGAGAGCTGGAGTAAGGACTCCGATCCAATTCGGAACGCATACCCAGACAAGATCGTCGTCCGTTTTGGTGTGGCTGAGGAAGTTCGCGATCAATTGATCTTGAATGATTCCGAGCCAGCTGCATTCTCACTAGATGCAGTTCTTCCCACTAACTTGGCAACTGTCTTCAATGAAGATGGCACACCTAAGGAAGAGTGGCAGGGTCGCGCGCTTAACGTTTACGATCCATACGTCACCTACACCGCAGTCAATGTCGGAAAGGTGCCATGCGTCCAGATTCGTAAGGCGCTCTACTACGCACGTGACTTCGCTGCCCTCCTACAACTTGGTGGCGGACCAGCGTTTGGTGGCGATCCAGCAGATGGCGTCATCAAGCCGTTGATGGGTCTTGATTACAAGCCAGTGACTGGTTTGGAAGATTTCAAACCTGAAGGAAATCCTGAGAAGGCTCAAGCGCTCATGGCTGAGGCAAAGACCGCATGCCCTGATGTCTATGCGAAAGCAACTGGCCCAGGACTTACCTTCGATGTTGGCGATACCGATACCAATAAGAAGTCCGCAACAATCTGGATTGACTCAGTGAAGAAGAATGCGGGAATAAATCTCAAATTCAATTTCATCGAGCCAGGTCAGTACTACGCAGTAGTCCTTGATCCAACTAAGCAGGGAGATCTCTCTCGCGCTGGTTGGGCTCCAGACTGGGCGAATGCTTCAACGGTTATCCCAGAGCTCTTCCTCGAAGGGGCTGGATTCCCGCTATCAAACGTGGGCAAGGACCCTGCATATGCAGAGTTCAAGCAACGCGCTGAGGCAAACCTCTCTGAGCCAGATCGTGCAAAGCAGGGCGCAGAGTGGGCTGCACTTAACCAATATGTGATGGACCAAATGTGGGTCATACCAGGTGTCTTCTCTAAGACCCAAGAAATTTGGGGCTCAAAGCTTGAAGGAGTCTTCTTCTGGGAACCACAAGGTGCACCATCCTTCGGTGATATCAAAGTCAAGTCATAATTAAATTCATTTAATAGGACTTGAAGTAGTACACGTTGAGGTGGGGGAGAAATCTCTCACCTCAACTTTAAATTATGAGAGTAGGTGCCCATGATTAATTATTTAGCAAGACGAATTGCAATCTCGATAGCGATTTTATTTGCCGTTAGCTTTGCTGTTTACTTAATCTTTGCCATTCTGCCCTTTGATCCTGCAGCACTCACCTGCGGTAAGAGTTGTAATGATCCAGGAATCATCGAGGCCAATCGAAAGCGACTTGGCTATGACTTGCCAATCTGGACACAGTATCTTGTTTTTCTCAAAGGGCTTTTTCTCGGTCGTACTTTTGGCGAGGGAGCGGCAACGATATTTTGCCCGGCGCCCAGCTTCGGCTACTCCTTCCAAGAGCATGCATGCGTGACTAACTCAATCCTTGAGGCGCTACCAGTCACACTCTCACTTGCAATTGGTGCTCTGGTGCTCTGGTTGATCATGGGGGTTGGCTTAGGAATTGTGGCCGCCAGGTATCGAGGTCGAGCTGCTGACACTGGGAGCACTATCTTCGTACTTATTGGCACCTCACTACCAACCTTCCTCACCGGTCTACTCCTCTTAGTTTTCGTTGTGGTCAAATGGCGAATCTTGCCCTACCCCTCAGGCAACTACACCCCGCTCTTTGAGAATCCGTTGGAGTGGTTAAACACGATGATTCTGCCCTGGATCACGTTGGCATTCGCATACGCCGCTTTGTATACCCGTTTTGTGCGCAACGCAGTTATAGAAACCTTGAGTGAAGACTTCATACGTACCGCTCGCGCAAAGGGATTAAGCGAGAAGGTTGTATTACGTAAGCACACCTTGCGAGCTGCCCTCGCGCCGCTCACAACAATGGCAGGTCTAGATTTTGCTGGACTTTTGGGTGGAGCAATTCTTACTGAAGCAGTCTTTAATCTCCCAGGGTTAGGTCGACTCTCCCTTGGCGCTGTGGTTGATTTTGACTTACCAATCATCGTTGCGACCACGATCCTGGCTGCGACAATCGTCATTTTCATGAATCTTCTGGTCGATGTGCTCTATGCATTTATCGACCCACGTGTGCGAGTTGCTGCATGAGTTTTCTCGAAGTCTCCGACCTGCGGGTCGAATTTCCTACTAGCGATGGTCTCGTCAAGGCGGTTGATGGCGTCACCTTCGCCGTCGAACGCGGGGAGACTTTGGCGATAGTGGGCGAATCAGGTTCGGGTAAAACGGTAACCAATCTGGCGCTGATGGGCTTGCTCTCGAAACGTGGTTCACGGATTAGTGGCAGCGCCATTATGAAGGGCGATGCTGGCAACCTCGAATTGATAGATCTTGCTGATGTGCAGATGCGAAAAATCCGCGGCAAAAATATCGCAATGATCTTCCAGGACCCAATGTCCTCACTCCATCCGTACTACACGATTGGTGATCAGATTATCGAAGCCCATCAAGTACATAATGAGGTAGATATCGAAGTTAGTACTGCGCGCGCAATTGAACTGTTAGAGATGGTAGGCATTCCCGATGCTGCAAATCGCTTAAAGGCATTCCCACATCAATTCTCTGGCGGTATGCGCCAGCGCGTGATGATCGCAATGGCACTGGTCAATAGCCCTGAGTTGCTGATTGCCGATGAGCCAACAACTGCCCTTGATGTCACAGTCCAGGCACAGATACTCAAACTTCTTCGTGAGCTGCAATCAGAGCTGAAGATGGCGATCATTCTTATCACTCATGATTTAGGGGTTGTAGCGGGAGCGGCGGACCGAGTAAATGTTATGTACGCCGGAAAGATCGTCGAAAGCGCACCGGTAGGTGGGCTCTATGCCAATCCTTTAATGCCTTATACCCATGGCTTGCTCGCATCGATTCCACGAATGGATCGGGGTCATGGGAAGCGCTTGAGCGCAATCGCAGGGCAACCCCCCTCGCTCATTGCTTTGCCTGCCGGGTGCGCCTTTGCCCCTCGCTGCACCTTCACCGAACGCGTTGCCGGTGGCCCTGATCGCTGTAAAAGTGCAATGCCTGCGCTGACAGAACATACGCCAGGACATTTTGCTCGATGCCATCTCGAGGGGGCCACGCTGTGAGCGATACCCCGATTGTAGAAGTGAAGAATCTTCAGAAGTTCTTTCCCATCACAAGCAATAGCATCTTTGCGCGGGTTAAGGGTGAAAATAAGGCGGTCAATGGAATCTCCTTCGCGATAAAACGGGGCGAGACGCTCGGCCTCGTTGGCGAATCAGGGTGCGGTAAATCCACTGCCGGGCGGACGATTCTTAAGTTATATGAGCCCACCAGCGGAGAGATTCACTTCAATGGCGAGAATATCTCTAGGTACTCATCCCGGAAGATGAAACCGTTGCGTACCAAGATGCAGATCATCTTCCAGGATCCATACTCATCACTTAACCCACGACACTCAGTAGGCGAGATCATCGGAGCGGCATTCACTATCCATGGCATTGATTCAGTCGCCTCCAGCAAGAGAGATATCAAGAGTGCAGTTCAGGAGTTGATGGAGCGAGTGGGGTTAAATCCTGAGCATTACAACCGGTATCCGCATGAGTTCTCTGGGGGGCAGCGCCAACGAATCGGGATAGCACGGGCGCTTGCGCTCCGCCCTGAATTTATCGTCTGCGATGAACCGGTCTCAGCGCTGGATGTCTCTATCCAGGCTCAGGTCATTAACCTCCTTGATGACCTCAAGGATGATTTTGGCCTCTCCTACCTCTTTATCGCCCACGATCTCTCAGTTGTCCAGCACATCTCAGATCGGGTAGCAGTGATGTATCTCGGCAAGATTGTCGAAATTGCTCCCACCGAGGAGATTTATCACCGCCCTCATCATCCATACACAAAAGCGCTCCTCTCTGCGATTCCGATACCTGATCCCGATTTGGAGAGCGCACGGGAACAGATAGTGCTTTCAGGGGATCTCCCCTCACCATCCAATCCACCCACGGGATGTGTCTTTAACACTCGATGTTGGAAGGCGCAGGCGCGCTGCTTCACCGAGGAGCCAACCCTCCATCTCTTAGACGGCAGCGAGGTCGCCTGTCACTATCCTGAGTAGTTGAAAGTTCAATCGTTCGCTACCCTCAATCCATGGCTAAGAGCGCTCCGGATGCGTGGCAGAGCTACATCTCTGCCACCCGAGCGTTGACCGCCGCCCTTGACGAAGATCTCAGTGAGTTCGGTCTGACCTTGGCCGACTACGAACTTCTCGCCCATTTGGGGCAGGCCCCAGAGCGCCGGATGCGGATGAGCGAATTAGCCGAGGTTGCCCTCGTCTCCCGTTCGCGCCTCTCCCATCGCATAAAAGTTTTAGAGCTTGATGGCTGGGTGGAGCGAGTGCGGTGCAGTGAGGATAAACGTGGGCTCTTTGCAGTTCTTACTTCACGAGGAGTAAAAAAGATTTCTCAAATCACACCCACATATAAAGCGTGCTTAAAGAAACGTTGGCTCTCGCAACTAAGTGCAACCGAACAAGTTCAGATTGAAAAGATCTTCTCGCGCATCAATCAGGCTGTCTCTCGCTCTGACCTCTCGCTCTGCGATAAATAATCTATCGAGGCTGGAAATGAATTAACCCCCACCGCCGTAAGGCTATGGGGGTTAATTACCAGTAATTTATGCTGGAATTTATGCTGCTTTCTTAGCGGCCTTCTTGCGACGGCGACGCTTTGGCTTTGCTGCACCTGCAGCAGCAGCTGCTTTCTTCTTACGGCGCTTTGGAGCTGCCTTCTTTGCAGCTTTCTTGCGACGCTTTGGAGCAGCTTTCTTTGCAGTCTTCTTAGCGGCCTTCTTACGGCGCTTTGGAGCTGCCTTCTTTGCAGCGGCCTTCTTACGGCGCTTTGGTGCTGCCTTCTTTGCGGTGCGCTTGCTTGCTTTCTTCTTGGCTGCAGCCACGTATTTCTCCTGTCAGCAGGGTCCGATCCGTCACCGGACCTGTTACAGAGAATGGTTCCTTATATTGGGAGGAAGTTCCAGTATTTAGATAAAGTTTTTGTGTCGTGTCGCACACGAATTTTTTCCTCGATTCGTGCTTTCGGAACTACCCCTCAGATTCGAGCTTACGAGCACGCACCTCACGCTCATGGAGCGCGTATGGATCGGTTCGACTGTCGTACTTGCGGAACTTTGGCAAGAAGATGGAGGTCGCAGCGACCGCTCCGATGCAGAGCAGACCACCGCCGACAATCGCGCCTCGTAACCCGGTGATTGCTGCCATGCCACCAGCGCGAAGTTGTCCACTGATGGGACCGACGGTGTACGAGAGAACTTCGATTCCGGCAAGACGTCCGCGAAGTTCATCGGGAATCGTTTGATTCCAAATCGTGGCTCGGAAGATAACGCTCACATGATCGGCGCCACCTGCAATGACCAAACAGAGTAAGACCCATGGAACTGAGTCGATAAGCCCTGCAAGTGCGATAGCCAGACCCCACGCTAAAGCTGCATAAATAATGGCTTTTCCGTGGTTATAGACCCGTAAGGTCCAACCACTAGTGAGGGTAACTAATAACGCGCCAACTGTTCCCGCTGAATATAAAAGTCCCAGAGCAGAGGGGGCGCCGAGTGACTCTGCCCAGAATGGAAAGAGCGCGGTCGGCATTGCAAAGAACATCGCAGCTAAGTCGATGAGATAGGTACCCATCAGATCTTGGCGTTTGACTGCGTACCGCACTCCATCGACGAGCGCGGAGATCGAGGGGGCAGTCTTGCGCTCTCCTCCACGAGTAAAGGGGGTCAGGCGCGAGAGGAGTGCGAGGGAGAGCAGGTAACTCATGATGTCGATGATGTAGCCGGTGCTCACACCCCAATAGGCGATGATGAATCCACCAGCAGCCGGTCCGGTGATTACGGCAACTTGCCAACGCAATCCCATCAGAGCGCTCGCCTTGGGAATATCCTCATGGGCGACAATTCGGGGGATTACTGCGTTATAGCTGGGACTAGTTGCGCCGTTGACTGCCGAGAAGGCGGCAGCCACGAAGAAGAGGACCCAGACTTTAGGCTCTGCCAGTTGGGCGTTGATGAGCAAGATAACCGAGAGCACGAGTGCAGAAACTTCGCCAAAGATAATCAACTTTCGTCGATCGAACGCATCAGCGAGCATTCCGCCATAGAGTCCGAAGACGATAAGTGGAATAAGTTCTGCCGCACCGATCAATCCCACAGCAAGGAATGAATCAGTCAGTTCCTTCACTTGGAAAGGTAGAGCCACGTAGGTGATCATCGAACCCATTCGAGAGATCAATCCCGAATAGAAGAGGATTGCCAGATTCCGGTTGGTACGAAGGAGTGAGATATCGATTGCCGAGGCGGCTAGTTGTGCCTTGATTTTCGTCCACATGAGAAGAGCACTCTAGCGCCCAAAAGAGTGGGAAGAATCTGGATTTATTGGAAACTCTGCGCCTCTCCAGGGAAGTGCCCGCTGGCAACATCGCGCGCCCATTCCTTAACCCCATCGCTTATCTCTTTACGGAGGTTTCGATAGGCCTTCGCCAATTTTGGTGGCTGCTGCGTCAACCCCATTAAATCGTTCCAGACGAGTACTTGCGCATCACATTGATTTCCGGCGCCAATTCCAATTGTGGGAATAGTGAGCGCTTCGGTGATTTCCGCGGCGAGTTCTGCCGGAATCAATTCAAGGACTACGGCAAATGCACCTGCATCTTGTACCGCATATGCGCTCTGTTTAAGGAGCGCTCCATCCTCGCCTCGACCTTGTACGCGATAGCCACCCAGTTGATGGAGAGATTGTGGCGTCAATCCGATATGTGCCATTACAGGGATGCCAGCAGCGACCAAGGCTCGTATCTGCGGCGCTACCCGTTCGCCACCCTCGAGTTTGACCGCATGAACGCCACTCTCCTTCATAAACCGAGTTGCGGTGGCTAGCGCTTGTTCCGGCGAACTTTCGTAGGATCCAAATGGCAAGTCGGCGACAACCATCGCCCGTTTGGTGCTTCGCACTACTGCGCGAGCCAATGGAAGCAATTCATCGACTGTTACCGGAATCGTATTTTCGTATCCAAGGAAATTACTGGCCGCGCTATCTCCTACTAACAGAACTGGAATGCCGCAGGTATCGAAGATCTCTGCCGTGTACTGCTCATATGCAGTAAGCATCGGCCATCGCTCGACCGATTTGGCTTTTTGGATATCTTTGACGGTGATCCGGCGATGGATCGCCCCGCCATATAAAGAGTGCGAGTTGGCAGAATCGCTCATATCTAAACCCCTAACGCCTCAAGGCTGGTCTGGTGGCCAGTCCCTGTGCTCGATGAGAAAAGCCTACTTCCTTCCCCACGGGATAGGCTCGCCCTATGGCAGGAGAGAAAGGCCCGCTCCGGTTGGCCTTGGCGCAACTTAATCCCGTGGTCGGGGATATCAACGGCAATTGCCAACTGGCATTTGATGCGGTGGCAAGCGCCTGGCGCGATGGCGCCCACCTCATCGCACTCCCCGAGATGATGGTGACCGGTTACCCGGTTGAGGACCTCGCACTGCGCGGAGATTTCCGAATGAGTAGTCGGAACGCTGCAGAACACTTGGCGACAGAATTGGCGAAGGCCGGTATGGGTAACACCGTTGTTGTTATCGGATACCTCGACCAGAACGAGAACGAGAACGAGAAGGGCCATGCGCGTCTAGGTGTTCCTGTTGGAGCTCCTGAGAATGCAGTCGCGGTCATCCACCAAGGCAAGATCATTGCCAAGTACGTTAAACGCCACCTGCCCAATTACGGAGTATTCGATGAGTTCCGAAATTTCATTCCAGGTGATGGCACTTTAGTTTTTCGTTTACATGGAATAGATATTGCGCTGGCGATTTGCGAGGATATTTGGCAAGACGGCGGAGTGATGCCAGAGATTGCTGCACGAAATCCAGGGTTACTTCTTGTGATCAATGGTTCGCCATTTGAGAGCGATAAAGATGATTCCCGCGAAGCGCTAATCTCTCGAAGAGCGCGTGAGATTTCGGCGCCGGTGGCTTATGTAAATATGGTCGGTGGTCAAGATGAATTAGTTTTCGATGGCGATTCTCTAATTGCTAACTCCATGGGCGAAGTTTTGGCGCGCGCACCGCAGTTCCATGAAGGGACGATGCTCGTGGATGTTCAAGCTCGACTTCGAACATCCACCCCAGATGTCGTGATCAGTGAAGGCGAATTAGCTGACTATCCATTACTTTCTCCAAAGGTCGCCCCGCCACTTGATCGCGGTGGTGAAATTTGGTCAGCGTTAGTGACTGGACTTCGTGATTATGTAACTAAAGGTGGATTCCCCTCAGTACTGCTTGGACTCTCAGGTGGAATTGATTCTGCGTTAGTGGCGGCAATCGCAGTCGATGCGCTCGGTCCAGAGCGCGTTTTTGGTGTAGGTATGCCAAGTAAGTACTCCTCGAGCCACTCGCTCAGCGATGCTGCCGATCTTGCCGCGCGAACTCGATTGAATTATCGAGTAGTAGAGATCGAACCGATGGTCTCGTCTTTTCTCATGAGGCTCGGTTTCACAGGGGTCGCTGAAGAGAATCTACAAGCGCGTGTGCGCGGTACGACTTTGATGGGAATCTCCAATCAAGAGGGGCACCTAGTTCTGGCGACGGGAAATAAGAGCGAGTTAGCTGTTGGCTACTCAACCATTTACGGTGATGCCGTTGGCGGGTATGCGCCTATCAAAGATTTATGGAAGAGCGCAGTATGGGAATTGGCGCGCTGGCGTAATGCGCTCGCACAATCCCGTGGCGAGGTACCTCCGATTCCGGAGAGTTCGATCAGTAAAGAACCAAGTGCCGAGTTGCGCCCGGGGCAACGTGATACCGATTCCCTTCCCGATTACCCGCTCCTTGATCGAATCTTGCATCGTTACGTGACCTTAGATCAGGGCTTTGCCGAGATTGTTGCCGCTAGTTATGAGCCAGCGCTTGTGGCGCGGGTAATGAAGATGGTTGATCGAGCCGAGTACAAGCGGCGCCAATACCCGCCAGGGACCAAGGTCTCGGCCCGAAACTTCGGCAAAGACCGGCGCCTTCCTATCATCTCCAAATGGGCGCCCTAACTGGCCCTTTTCGACCAAAATATTCGGTGTATTCGTTCTATCCGTTAACGTCCCTGAAATGTTGACGCGTAATGATTAGCCCATGAGCAAGCAGAAGCAGCAGGAGTTCGTCCTGCGCACCCTCGAAGAGCGTGGGGTTCGTTTCGTCCGCCTTTGGTTCACCGATGTGCTCGGCACCTTGAAATCTGTTGCTGTTGCACCTGCTGAATTAGAGAGCGCATTTGATGAGGGAATTGGCTTTGATGGTTCGGCGATCCAAGGCTTTGCGCGCGTTCATGAATCTGACATGTTGGTTCGACCAGATCCCAATACCTTCTCGATCTTGCCGTGGCGAACCGAATCTCCTGGCGCTGCCCGAATGTTCTGCGACATCACTCTTCCTGATGGCACGCCCTCGCCGGCAGATCCCCGTCATGTACTTAAGCGAGTACTCCAACGCGCTGCCGATAAGGGATACACCTTCTATACCCATCCGGAAATCGAATTCTTCCTCTTCAAGAATCAACCGGAGAAAGATGTACCTCCGGTACCGGTGGACTCGGGCGGGTACTTCGATCACACGCCAAGTGCGGTGGGTAATGATTTCCGTCGACAGGCGATCACCATGTTGGAAGCGATGGGAGTGAGCGTCGAATTTAGCCATCACGAGGGAGCTCCTGGACAACAAGAGATCGATTTACGCGATGCAGATGCGCTGAGCACTGCAGATAACATCATGACATTCAAGATGGTGGTCAAAGAGGTCGCGCTC
>JBEAMN010000042.1:0-5288 GCA_041165945.1 Actinomycetota bacterium | reverse complement strand
GAGTGCCAGTGGTACTTCGCTCACTCCTTGATGCCAAGTTGCTGCACGGAGATGCATTAACAGTGACTGGCAAGACGATGGCCGAGAATTTGGCGCATATCGCTCCACCTGATCCTGATGGAGAGATCTTGCGCGCAACAAAGAATCCAATGGATACCACTGGCGGCATCACAATCTTGCATGGATCACTTGCACCTGAGGGAGCAGTGACAAAGACTGCCGGAATCGGTATCGACACCTTTGAAGGTCCAGCGAAGGTCTTCGAGCGGGAACGCGAAGCGATGGATGCGCTCGAGACTGGTTCGATTCAAGCCGGCGATGTTCTCGTCATTCGTTATGAAGGTCCAAAGGGAGGACCTGGAATGCGTGAGATGTTGATGATCACGGGTGCCATTAAAGGTGCTGGTCTTGGAAAGAGCACGATGTTGCTCACCGATGGTCGCTTCTCGGGTGGTTCAACAGGATTATGTGTTGGTCACATCGCGCCAGAGGCGGTCGATGGTGGCCCGATTGCATTTGTCCGCAACGGCGACATCATCCGCATCAACACCAAGACCCGTCAGTTGGATCTCCTGGTCTCAGATAGCGAACTCGCCGAACGGAAGAAGGGGTGGGCCCCGCTCTCTCATCGCTACTCCCGCGGAGTCCTGGCCAAGTACTCCAAGCTCGTGGGTTCAGCCTCTAAGGGCGCAGTCTGCGACTAACCTCACGCCCCCCTTTATGGGAAGTGGGGGAGTCGGGGGTCAAGTAGGGGTTGACGGTTATCGCCCCTTGCCGGGAGAATAACGCCATGGCAACCGCTGTAATTATTGTGGTTATGGAGCGCGCGATCTAGCGTCAATACAGATCGTGCGCCATCCCTCAGTGGAATCACTGAGGGATTTCGCATTAATAGGCATCAATAGGGGAGTGAATCGATATGGCCGAGGAGATGACTGGCGCACAGAGCTTGATCCGTTCATTGGAACATGCCGGCGTGGATGTCATGTTCGGAATTCCAGGTGGCGCGATTCTTCCTGCCTACGACCCGATCTATGACAGCAAAATTCGCCACATCTTGGTTCGACATGAGCAGGGTGCCGGTCATGCGGCAACGGGATATGCACAAGCAACTGGTCGAGTGGGAACCTGTATCGCAACTTCTGGTCCTGGTGCCACCAACCTCGTTACTCCGATTGCAGATGCACAGATGGACTCAGTTCCGATGGTTGCAATCACCGGACAAGTTCCTTCGAGCGCTATTGGTACTGATGCATTCCAAGAGGCAGATATTCGTGGCATCACGATGCCAATCACTAAACACAATTACCTCATCACCAAAGCGATAGATATCCCGCGTGCGATAGCTCAGGCTTATCACATCGCCGCAAGTGGACGACCAGGAGCAGTTCTTGTAGACGTTGCAAAAGATGCGCTGCAAGAGCGAGTGAATTTCCAGTGGCCGAAGGACATCGACCTACCTGGTTATCGTGATCATTCGCAACCGGTTTCACAATCAATCAAGGATGCCGCTGCGCTCATCGCACAATCTGTTCGACCGGTGCTCTATGTCGGTGGTGGGGTTATCAAAGCTAACGGTCATAAGGAATTGCTCGCGCTTGCCGAGTTAGTAGGGGCTCCTGTTGTCACTACCCTCATGGCGCGAGGAGCATTCCCAGATAGTCACCGCCTCCATGTAGGTATGCCAGGCATGCATGGCACCGTCGCCGCAGTTACCTCATTGCAGAAAGCAGACTTGCTCATCACTTTGGGCGCTCGTTTTGATGATCGCGTTACCGGAAAACTCTCGACCTTTGCTCCTAATGCCAAAGTCATTCACGCCGATATCGACCCGGCTGAAATTGGAAAGAATCGCCATGCAGATGTTCCGGTCGTGGGTGATGTCCGTTTGACGATGGCACAACTACTTCCTGCACTTAAGGCCGAGTTCGCTAAGAGTCAGCCTGATCTCACTGCTTGGTGGAAACAGGTTGAGGGCTGGCGCACAACATATCCAGTCGGTTATGACATGCCAAATGATGGCTCGCTTTCTCCGCAATATGTGATCGAAAGACTTGGCAAGATCTCTGACCCTGACACCATTTACACCGCTGGAGTTGGACAGCATCAAATGTGGGCCTCGCAATTCATTAGTTATGAGAAGCCACGCACTTGGCTCAATTCTGGTGGCCTAGGAACTATGGGCTACGCAGTACCTGCGGCAATGGGTGCGAAAGTGGGTGCGCCCAACACAGCAGTCTGGGCGATTGATGGTGATGGCTGTTTCCAGATGACAAATCAAGAACTTGTCACCTGCGCAATCAACAACATTCCAATCAAAGTTGCACTAATTAATAATGAGAGTTTGGGAATGGTTCGTCAGTGGCAGACTCTCTTCTACAACCAGCGCTACTCAAATACTGATTTGCACTCTAAGCGAGTCCCAGATTTTGCAAAACTTGCAGAGGCGATGGGATGTGTGGGACTTAGATGTGAACGCCCCGAGGATGTTGACAAGACAATCGAAGCGGCGATGGCCATCAACGATCAACCGGTTGTTGTTGATTTCAATGTCTTCCGCGATGCGATGGTTTGGCCGATGGTTGCGGCGGGAACTTCGAATGACGACATCATGATTGCGCGTGAATTGGCGCCTGACTGGGATTCACAGGAGCTCTAATGCAGACACATATTCTCTCTGTCCTTGTAGAAAACCAAGCCGGAGTACTCGCGCGAGTTTCCTCGCTTTTCTCACGCCGTGGTTACAACATCGAGGCACTCTCAGTAGGTCCAACGGAGAACGCTGAAATTTCACGAATCACTATCGCGGTTAATGTTGAAGGACATGCACTTGATCAAGTCATTCAACAATTAGATAAATTGGTTAATGTCATTGACATCATCGAGTTGCCGGAGCGCACCTCTCATCAAGTGGAATTGATTCTTGTTCGCATTGGATTAAAAAATGGAGAGAGTGACCGGAAATCGGTCGATGCTGTTCTGGAAAAGTTCGGGGCCCATGTGGTTGAAGCCACTAACTCCTCGGTGACCATCCAGCAAACCGCCAGCCCTGCCCAGACCCAGATGCTGCTCAATGAGCTCGCCCAGTTCGGGATTATGGAATTGACCCAGTCGGGAGTAGTCGCGATGGGGCGTAGTATTCAGCCATAAACCGAGTTTTTAACCCAAACCCAGAAACCAGCAAGATCCTCGATCATAAAGGAGCGTAACCCGTGGCCACTCTCTATCACGATGAAGATGCCGATCTCTCCATCATCCAAAACAAGAAGGTTGCCGTCATTGGTTACGGCTCTCAAGGCCATGCCCACGCGCTTAGCTTGCGCGATAGCGGGGTCGATGTTCGGGTTGGCCTAAAGCCAGGTTCTAAGTCACAGGCGAAAGCTGAATCTGAAGGGCTTCGAGTATTAAGCGTTGCTGATGCTGTCAAGGAAGCAGATGTTGTGATGCTCCTTGCACCAGATCACTTTCAGCGAGGCATCTATAAAGAATCTATCGAGCCAAACTTGAAACCAGGTGCTGCGCTCTTCTTTGGTCATGGATTTAATATTCGTTTTGGTTATATCAAACCGCCATCAAATGTCGATGTATGCATGGTTGCACCTAAAGGACCAGGACATCTTGTACGTCGTGAATATGTAGCCGGTCGTGGCGTTCCAGTAATCGTTGCGGTTGAACAAGATGCAACCGGTAATGCATGGCCACTTACCCTCTCCTATGCGAAAGCAATCGGCGGACTTCGCGCCGGCGGAATCCTCACAACCTTTACTGAGGAGTGCGAGACAGATCTCTTCGGTGAGCAAGCAGTTCTCTGTGGTGGCGCCTCACGTCTTGTGCAGATGGGTTATGAAGTTCTCCTCGAGGCTGGTTATCAACCTGAGGTTGCATACTTCGAGTGCTTACATGAGCTCAAGCTAATTGTTGATTTGATGTACGAAGGTGGCATTGCCAAGCAGCGCTGGTCAGTCTCGGATACTGCTGAATATGGCGATTACATCTCTGGACCACGAGTTCTCGATGATCGTGTAAAAGATAATATGCGTGCAGTTCTCAAAGATGTCCAAAATGGTTCATTTGCAGCGCGATTCATCGCAGATCAAGATGCTGGTGCGCCAGAATTCAAGGCGCTTCGCGCCAAGGGCGAGCAACATCCAATCGAGCAGGTCGGTCGTGACCTTCGCGCAATGATGTCGTGGGTCAAGACCAAAGATGACTACACCGAGGGAACCGCTGCGCGCTAATGAGCAAACCAGTCGTTCTTATTGCTGAAGAGTTAAGTCCAGCGACTTTAGAGGCGCTCGGACCCGACTTTGAAGTTCGCAATTGCAATGGTGCTGATCGTGGGGAATTGCTCGCCGAGTTGGCGAAAGGCGTCTCTGCAGTCTTGATTCGCTCAGCAACCAAAATGGATAGCGAGGCAATCGCTGCTGCCAAAGGTTTGAAAGTGATTGCTCGCGCCGGAGTTGGACTTGATAATGTCGACGTTCCCGCAGCCACCGCTGCTGGCGTCATGGTTGTCAACGCCCCAACCTCCAATATCGTTAGCGCCGCGGAACTTGCCATTGCTTTACTCTTAGCAAGCGCACGTTTCATCTCTCCAGCTCATGCAGCGCTTCGAATCGGCAAGTGGGCTCGTTCTAAATACACTGGAGCCGAACTCTTCGAAAAGACCCTTGGCATTGTCGGCTTCGGTCGGATTGGTCAACTCGTCGCCCATCGCATGCAAGCGTTCGGGATGAAAGTTATTGCTTACGACCCTTACCTTCCACCAGCGCGCGCAGCGCAACTAGATGTAAAGCTCGTTGATCTCGATACCTTGCTTGCTGAGAGCGATTTCATCACTATTCACTTGCCAAAGACCAAAGAGACTGCAAATCTCATTGGTACGGAAGCGCTCAAGAAGGTCAAACCAACGGTACGTATTATCAATGCTGCTCGCGGTGGCGTTCTTGATGAAGAGGCGCTCTACCAAGCGCTCACTACTGGAAAAGTTGCTGGCGCAGGTCTTGATGTTTTTGCGACAGAGCCATGCACCGATTCACCGCTCTTCGCTCTCGATAACGTCGTGGCAACTCCGCACTTAGGCGCCTCAACTGACGAGGCTCAAGAGCGCGCTGGCATCGCTGTGGCAATCTCCGTTCGCAAAGCCCTTGCCGGCGAATTGGTTCCGGATGCGGTCAACGTGAAGGGTGGCGCTATCGCCGAAGATGTCCGTCCAGCTCTTCCTTTAGTGGAGAAGTTAGCGCAAGTCCTCTTTGCGATTGCCGGAGAATCACCAGTTGCAGTTGACG
>JBEAMN010000041.1:0-5470 GCA_041165945.1 Actinomycetota bacterium | reverse complement strand
TCTCCATCATCGATAACGGCTCGAAGAAATTCTAATTTTCTCTCTAATACGCTCTTTACCTCTGGTCGTGTTATTGAATCTGGGAGGAGCCAGGTAAGGATCATTGATTAACTTCATCGATGATCACGCTACGTTTTCCACTCTCTCTAACATCAAGGTGAATGATGTAATCAATAGCACTTGAATAGAGTGCGAGCGCTCCTTCACGGGCGATCCCTGCTGTCATAGCAAGTGCTGCAATTCGATTAGGGATATCACCGGGTGAATTAGCATGAATAGTGGCAGCGCTACCTGCATGTCCAGTGTTGAGCGCTAAGAAGAGGTCTACAACATCAGCGCCCCGGACCTCACCCAGAAAAATTCGATCAGGTTTCATCCGAAGCGCCTGACGGATTAACTCTCTCATCGGGACCTCGCCCACTCCCTCGCTATTACTTCCACGCGCTTGCAGACGAAGTACATGGGGATGGTCTGCTTGGATCTCATGAGTGTCTTCGATGACCAAGATCCGCTCATGGATAGGTAATTGCTCAATAAGGTGGGAAAGTAGGGTGGTCTTACCACTTCCAGTGCCGCCAGAGATCAGGAAATTCTTACGCGGTTTGAGAATTGCCTCGATTATTTGATTTATCTCTTCGCTGTTCTGCAGGAGAGCTCGCTGCTGATTTACTCGGAGCGATATATGTATCCCGCCTTCAATCAATGGCGGAAGTAGCGCATGTAGCCGTATCCCTCTACCTAACTCGAGATCGACCGATGGATGGGCTGGATCAAAATGTTTTCCCGCACGGAGCGCTTGGGTCCGAACATAATTAATCAGTGCTCGTTCTGAGAGCTCAAGGAGAATTGGTTCCAGGCCAAGTCCGCGATTAATCCATGCCCCTGCGCTGCCATTGATGAAGAGATCGGTGAAACTCTCTTCTTTGAGTATTTCAGTAAATGGTCCATAGCCACTGGAAATATTGGCAAACTCAAGGGCCTGACTTGCCAACTCTGCTTTCGGTATCCAGGGAGATCGCTCGAGAAGTTGAAGAACTACCTGCTCCCTGATTTCATCGATTAACTCTTCACGCATTAGTGGAGCATCTCGCTGAGAATCTCACCAAAAATCTTCTCGGAATTTTTAGTGAGTCGTCGGATGATACCCAAGCCCATAGCAAGGCCAAGTTCTGTTGAGCGCGGAATGGTGAAGAGTTTCGCATCAGCGATAAAGCTCTCGATCTCTCCGCGCTTTTTTATTCGAGGTGAGAATTTATTGACCAGAACTATTTTTGGTTTCTGTAGCGGCGCGAGTCTATGTAGACCGATCAGTGAGGTGAGTGAATTCTCTGCCACCACTAGTGAATTTATTATGAGAGAAGAGAGCGGTGGATTGTCGAGAATGATTAAATCGAAATGTTCTTGCGCACCTTGAATCACATGATTGAAAAGTTCAGCACTGATTTCGGTAGCGCTTCGTTTGGTAAGAAGAGATATCCCGGATTTACCTGGACGGGGAAGGGTTTCGGATGTGAAGACAGTATCGAGTCGATACTCCTCCCAATTTGGCGCAGGCGCATCGAGTATCTCTCGCAGTGGAGCGCGCATATCGACCTCTACGAGCAGGGTGCGCAGACCCTTGGCGAGCGCAACCTGAGCGAGATGGAGCGATAACGTGGTTGTACCTACCGCACCGGCAGCGCTAAAAGTGCCCCAAATCCGTGGGGAGCGGAGTTGAGGCACGGCGCGATTATCTGGATGAGTCAGAACGGAGTTGCCCATCGTGCGCTCTGTTGTGGGAAAAACCGAAGTGGGCATACCACCTGGTAATCGTTACGCTTCCGTACGTGAGTAAGAGCGCAGCCTTCTTCGATCTCGATAAGACGATCATCTCTCGCTCTTCGCTCCTTGCCTTTACCAAACCCTTTAATCAAGCAGGGCTTATCTCGCGCAAAAGAATGATTAAGAATTTTATTGATCAGTATTTCTTCTCAAACTCTGGGGCTAATCACGCTCAGATGGAGAAGATGCGCCAGACACTTACCTCGATGGTTGCCGGGTGGGATGTCGAGCAGACCAAGAGCGTGATTGATGAATCGCTTCACTCTGCAATTGATCCGATGATTTACGATGAAGCGGCAGAGTTGATTGAGAAACATATTCGTGATGGACGTGATGTGATTCTTGTTTCTACCTCTGGACGTGAGATTGTCGAACCGATTGGCAAGATGCTTGGTGCGACTGATGTGATTGCTACAGACATGGAAGTTGTCGATGGAAAGTACACCGGGAAGGTTTCCTATTACGCATATGCCGAGAAGAAAGCGGAAGCGGTCCGTGCAATTGCCGAGAAGAATGGATACGACTTACAGAAATCGTTCGCCTATTCCGACTCCAGCACCGATATCCCATTGCTCTCGATTGTTGGATTCCCCTGTGTGGTCAATCCAGATCGGAGCCTTCGTGCGCATGCTGAGAGTAATAACTGGCCAGTTCTCCACTTCACACGCCCGGTTCCACTCAAACAACGTTTTGCGAAAGTCCCGCCAAAACCTGCGCTCGCTGCCGCTATTGGCTTAGGGGCTATCAGTGCCATAATTTATTTAGCTAATCGGAAGAAGAAATCTGCTGGAGGTAGCGAAAATAATGTCACTTGAGAATCTGCTCTCGGAGAATCGAACCTTTCCCCCAACACCAGAGTTTGCGGCTGCTGCCAATGCGAAGAAAGAGATGTATGCGCAAGCCGATGCTGATCGTTTGAAGTTCTGGGAAGAGCAGGCGCGCTTCTTGCAGTGGGAGCAGCCGTGGGAGAAGACGCTCGAGTGGGATGCCCCTTTTGCGAAATGGTTTATCGGCGGGAAGCTCAATGCATCGGTTAATTGCCTTGATCGCCATGTTGCCGAAGGTCGGGGGAATCGGGTGGCGATTCTCTTTGAAGGTGAGCCTGGCGATACCCGCACACTGACCTATGCGCAGATGCTTACTGAAGTGAAAAAAGCCGCGAATGCCCTTATTGAATTAGGTGTAACTAGTGGTGATCGTGTTGCAATCTACATGCCGATGATTCCTGAGGCTGCGATTGCGATGCTCGCCTGTGCACGTCTTGGTGCGATGCACTCAGTGGTTTTTGGTGGCTTCTCTGCTGAAGCGCTCCTATCGCGTATTCAAGATGCCGATGCAAAAGTTGTAATTACTGCAGATGGTGGGTATCGCAAAGGAACAGCAAATGCGCTCAAACCTGCCGTTGATGAAGCGCTCAAGGGCCAGCACAATGTGAAAAAAGTATTAGTGGTGAAGCGGACTGGCCAGGATGTTGGTTGGGATGTATCGCGCGATGTGTGGTGGCATGAATTTGTTGAACGCCAGAACGCAGAACATAAAGCAGAAGCTTTCGATAGTGAACATGGACTTTTTATTCTTTACACATCTGGAACAACTGCAAAACCAAAAGGTATTTATCACACAACTGGTGGTTATTTAACGCAAGCTGCTTTCACGCACCGCAATGTCTTTGATTTGAAACCAGAGAAAGATGTCTACTGGTGCACCGCTGATGTTGGTTGGGTAACTGGCCACTCCTACATCGTCTATGGACCGATGATTAATGGTGCAACGCAGGTGATGTATGAAGGAACTCCAGATTCGCCCACTAAAGGGCGGATGTTTGAAATTATCGAGAAGTATGGCGTCACGATTTTGTACACCGCACCTACTTTGATTCGTACCTGGATGAAGTGGGGCGATGAGTTCCCCAAGGCATCGAATCTCTCCTCGCTACGTTTACTTGGTTCAGTTGGTGAACCGATTAACCCAGAAGCGTGGATGTGGTACCGCGAAGTTATTGGTGGTGGTCGCTGCCCGATTGTTGATACCTGGTGGCAGACCGAGACTGGCGCAATCATGATCTCGCCGCTTCCTGGAGTTACCGCAACTAAGCCAGGTTCTGCGATGTTGCCACTTCCAGGAATTAGCGCGAAAGTTGTTGATGATTCCGGAAATCCAGTTACAAAAGGTTCGGGTGGTTATTTGATTATTGATAAACCTTGGCCATCGATGTTACGAGGAGTTTGGAAAGAGCCGGTGCGATATCAAGAAACTTATTGGTCACGCTTTGATGGGCTTTACTTTGCTGGCGATGGCGCAAAGTTAGATGACGATGGCGCGCTCTGGGTGTTAGGGCGAGTCGATGATGTGATGAATGTTTCGGGCCATCGCATCTCAACTACCGAAGTTGAATCAGCGCTCGTCTCTCATGATTCAGTTGCTGAAGCTGCCGTCGTTGGCGCAAAAGATGATTTAACCGGACAGGCAATAGTTGCTTTCGTGATCTTGCGCGGTGGAGTTGGCGCAGTTCAAGATGGGCTAGAGAAAGCTCTCAAAGAGCATGTCTCTAAAGAGATTGGTCCGATTGCTCGACCGAAACAGATAATGGTGGTAAATGAATTGCCGAAAACTCGTAGCGGAAAGATTATGCGCCGGTTATTGCGAGATGTCGCAGAAAATCGCGCGGTTGGCGACGCTACGACTTTAGCTGATCCAAATGTGATGAAACTGATTTCAGAAGGTCTGAAATCTGGAAAGCGAGAAGATTAAGGTCTGAGAAGTATTGGAAAATCCGGCTATCTTCAATAATTGCGTGTGGAGCTTTCCAAGGTAGGTAATCCAAGATTGTTACGACAATTGCGGCCAAAATAACGACTTGTAGTAGCGCAAGCGCGCCACCAAGAATTGAATCTAAGAATTTAAATGGGCCAAATAAAACCTGTTTACGAACTCCTGATCCCACCTTTGCGGCTAAGAAACTTCCCAGTTGTGCGCCGGCAATAATGGCAACTAGATAAGTAATAATTACGGTAACAAGGCCTTGCCAATCACTTGTTATCTCTTTTGCTGCGAATAATCCAAGGATGCCGCCACCGAGATAACCGAGAACCGCAAAGAGCGTTGGGATTAATCCGCGGTTAAATCCTTGTGCGATTGCAATAATCATTAGACCAGCAAGGATGAGATCAAGGATCATCGGAAATCGCTATCACTTTTCACTAGCGCCATCGCCTTAATTTTATCGCGCTCACCTATGCCAAATGATGGACATAATTCGGCGAGCGGACAGGCGCCGCAGGCGGGCTTTCGAGAATGACAGATTCTTCGACCATGCCAGATCATCCGTTGTGAAAGATTTGTCCATTCCTTCTCTGGGATTAGCTTGGCAACGGCAAATTCAACTTTTACCGGATCGGTCTCTTTCGTCCAACCAAACCTTCTACTCAATCTTCCAAAATGAGTATCAACGGTAATTCCGGGGGTATTAAAAGCATGGCCGAGTACAACGTTCGCGGTTTTTCGACCTACTCCGGGAAGCGTTACTAATTGATCTAAATTACCTGGAACTTCACCACCGTAATCTTTAACGATTTTCATCGCTAAACCTTTTATATTCTTCGCTTTTGCGCGGTAGAAACCAGTTGATTTAATTATCGATTGTAATTCG
>JBEAMN010000040.1:0-4165 GCA_041165945.1 Actinomycetota bacterium | reverse complement strand
TCAACACCTTAACTCCCCGCGAATCGGTGGTGATTTCCAGCAAAGCTGGGATGACGAAAACTGGAGTCAATAATTCGCGAGGAAATCTCTTGAAGGATCTTGATGAATCATTACGCCGTTTACGAACTGATTATCTGGATATTTGGATGGTTCAAAGGTGGGATGAGAGTGTTCCACTGGATGAAACTTTAACTGCCCTTGAATTAGCGGTTTCAAGTGGTCGAGTTCGATATATAGGTATTTCGAATTTCTCCGGCTGGCAAACAGCGCGAGCCTTCACTCTGTTAGAGCGAACAATTCCACTCAGTGTTACCCAGAACGAGTACTCACTGCTCAATAGAAGTTCAGAGGATGAGATACTCCCCTGTGCTGCAGAGGTGGGATTAGGCGTTCTGGCATGGTCTCCGTTAGGGCGCGGGGTTCTCACCGGGAAATACCTCAACGGAGTTCCCGCAGATTCGCGGGGAGCCAGCCCACATCTTGGTCCATTTGTTTCGCCCTATCTGGAACCTCGATCTCGACAAATCGTGCAGGCGGTTTCGATGGCTGCAGATGGCTTGGGGTGCGCCCCACTAGAAATCGCGCTCGCCTGGGTTCGAGATGCTCCCGGCATCTCGTGCGCAATTGTTGGCGCTCGAAGCGCAGCTCAACTTCGTGGAATTCTTCGAGTAGATGAGATCGAACTTCCGGCCTTGGTCCGTAGCGCACTTGATGATGTGAGTGCACAGTGATTACCTACGAATATCACCTTATCCGTGTGCCGCGAGGAACCACCAGAGGAGCGGTTCGAACAATGCTCACTGAGTATGCCGAGCGAGAGCGATGGGTTGTAGATCGAGTCCGTATTTATCCCGATGGGCGTCATTTGGTCCAACTCAAACGGAAGGTTTGGCGCCCCGATTCAGAGGGGCAAGCGCTACCGCCCCTGTAAATTCCATGCGCGAAGGGAGGATTAAGCGCGCTGGAGGAATCGGTCTAACGCCTCTACCCCAAAGTGAATCGCTGAGACAGGTACCCGTTCATTAATTCCATGGAAAAGGGCCATAAAATCAAGTTCGGGCGGCAACTTCAGCGGTGAAAATCCATAACCGGCGATTCCTAATTTTGAAAGTCCTTTGTTATCGGTGCCGCCGCTCATGACATACGGCACTGGTATTCCTTCGGGGTCACAATCCTTAATTGCCGCACACATCGCATCAACTAACTCTCCCGTAAAAGGGAGTTCAAGTGCGACGTCGTGAATTATTGGGCTGACCACTACATCAGGTCCAGCAAGCTCCTTGATGGTGGTAATGAATTCTTCTTCATAACCTGGCAGGAAGCGACCATCTATCACTGCTTTGGCATGTTGCGGAATGACATTCTCCTTATATCCCGCTGACAGCATCGTGGGATTGGCCGTGTTTTGAGTGGTCGCGCCAATCATCCGCGCCATGGAACCTAATTCGGCGACAATCGGAGCGGGATTTCTCTCATCGAAATCTTTTCCAACTAGTTGCGCTACTTGTGAGAGGAAGATGCGCAAGGTTTCCGTGATTCGAATAGGCCATTGATGGTTGCCAATCCGAGCCACAGCCTCTGCTACGGCAGTTACAGCATTATCTTTGTTGACCATTGAGCCATGACCTGCAGTTCCCTGTGCCGAGAGCTCCATCCAGTACATTCCTTTTTCAGAGGTTTCCACTAAGTAGAGTCGTTTTCCATTACTTAATGTTGCCGAAAATCCTCCTACCTCCGAGATTGCTTCAGAACACCCTGCAAATGCCTCTGGATGGTTCTTCACAATCCAATTGACTCCGTAGGTACCGCCCGCTTCTTCGTCTGCAAAGAAAGCGAGGACGATATCTCGATCTGGAACGAAACTTCGTTGATGCCAATCTTCGGCAATCGCAAGAATCATCGCGTCCATATCTTTCATATCAACGGCGCCACGACCCCAAATTTCGCCATCGATGATGTCGCCAGACCAGGGATCCTGTCTCCAATCCTTCGCATCCGCGGGGACGGTATCGAGATGGCCATGCAATACCAACCCAGGTCGCGTTGGATTACTCCCTTTGATTCGCGCAACGACGCTTACGCGGGTAGGCGCAGATTGGTACACCACTGGATCGAGCCCACACTTTTTTAAGAACTCTGCAACATATTGTGCGACGGCACGTTCATCGCCATCCCCGCCTCCATTGTTGACGCTGGGAATTCGAATCAAATCCTGGCAAATTTCTACCGCGCGTTCGCCAAGTGCCAGATAGTCGCTCTGCCTCATGCCCACATCTTTCTATACTTTCCCACGCTTTCCCATTCCAATGAGGTCAATACGCCTGGTTTTGATGGGGCGCGATTGCATTGGTAGGCTCAGTCCTCTTGATTATCTATAAATCAGGGAACCTGGTCCGGGTGGCGGAATTGGCAGACGCGCTAGCTTGAGGTGCTAGTGCCCGAAAGGGCTTCGGGGTTCAAGTCCCCGTTCGGACACATCAGAGTAAACACCATTCTTTCAAGTAGATTGCTCAGCATGCAGGCGATTCGAATATCCCATCATGGTGGAGTTGAGGCGCTTAGCCTCGAAGAGATTCCACCGCCTACTAATACCCCTGTTGATCATTTGAGGCTTCGAGTAGATATTGCCGGAGTCAACTTCATTGATGTTTATCATCGCCGCGGTCAATATCCACTCCCTTTGCCTTCTGGTATTGGCATTGAAGGAATAGGCACCGCCGAGAATGGCGAACGATACTTCTGGTTGAGCGCGATGGGCTCGTATGCACAAGAAATTTCTCTCCCATCTGGCGCGCTCACACCATTACCTAATAACTCGCTCTCCGATGAAGATCTCCTCCCGTTACTCTGCCAAGGAATGACTGCGCATTACCTAGTGGATTCGGCATATTCCGTTAATGAAGGTGATGTTGCGCTGGTTACCGCAGCGGTTGGTGGTGTTGGACTCATTTTAATTCAATTATTAAAAGCGCGTGGGGCGAAAGTTATTGCACTCACTTCATCGAAAGAGCGAGCAGAGCGGGCGCTCGACCATGGCGCCGATATCGCAGGACTATACGAGGAGATGGAGAAAGTAACCCATAACCTCACCGGAGACGATGGCGTGAACGTGGTCTACGACTCGGTAGGGAAAGATACCTTTGATCGCTCCTTCGCATTATTAGGAAATGGTGGAATGTTCGTGCTCTATGGTGGAGCTAGCGGTCCAGTCCCGTCATTTGATTTGATGCGTCTAAACTCCAAATCCTTAGCTATTCGCAGACCAACGCTCGCTACCTACACCGCCTCTGTGCCAGAGCGCCTCCGACGTTTGCAGGATTTACTCTTGTTACAAGAACGGGGCTTACTTCGGTACCCAAGCGCTACAGTCTTGCCATTGGCCGATGCAGCAAAGGCTCATCTGCTACTTGAATCTCGGCAACATTCCGGGAAGATTGGATTGGCGCCGTGGAAGATCTAGCGCGCACGGTCGCGATAATTCTCTTCTTTCCAGTGATTGCCTCCCCACTCGTTTTTCTAATTACCTGGAAATTTCAACAACGATGGGTTTCGATTATTGCGATACCGATTTCAATTATCTCGGCAACTCTTGGCACATTTCTTTTACTCAGCGAGATAGGCATCGCTGCTCGATTCTTTGGACTCTGGGGAGTTCTCTTCGCGCTTGCCACGTGGCGAATTATTTGGCGGTGATATCGATCATGATTCTGAAACCGGATTTACAGAGAGCGCGTGAGTTGATTCGCGATGTTCCCGATTACCCATCTCCAGGAATCCTCTTTCGAGATCTGACACCTATGATCGCTGATGCGAAAGCGCTTCGAGCCGTCGTTGATGCGCTCGGTGAATATGCGCCCGAAGCAACCCATTTTGCTGGTCTGGAGGCGCGAGGATTTATATTTGCCTCTGCGATGGCTGCACGCTTAGAACGAGGGTGCATTCTCCTCCGAAAACCAAAGAAATTGCCGCGAGAGAAATTTTCGGTCTCTTACGATCTCGAATACGGTCAAGATTCGATTGAAATACATAAAGATGCACTCACCTACGCCGACAAAGTCCTCATTGTTGATGATGTGCTTGCCACCGGAGGTACGCTCTGCGCCGCTATTGAATTACTTGCCATGACGGATGCAGAAACTTTGGGCAGTGTTGTCGTAGCCGAAAT
>JBEAMN010000039.1:0-10746 GCA_041165945.1 Actinomycetota bacterium | reverse complement strand
GGTCTAATCTTTGACTTGCGGTCACGGGTTTTTGAACATGTCCAGCGTCAATCAATCGCATTCTTTACTAGGACTCAGACTGGCGCATTAATTTCACGGCTGAACTCCGATGTTATCGGTGCGCAGCAGGCCTTCACTTCAACGCTTGCCGGAGTGGTTTCTAACGTGCTCTCACTTCTACTCGTGCTTGGTGCAATGCTCTATCTCTCGTGGCAAATCACTCTGATCTCCCTTATCTTGGTACCGATTTTTCTCTTGCCATCTCGTGCCATGGGACGGCGTATCCAAGCACTTACCCGGGATTCGATGAATGGCAATGCGGAGATGTCTGGGATGATGAACGAACGTTTTAATGTCTCAGGAGCTCTGCTGGTTTCACTCTATGGCGACGGCAAAGCGGAAGGGCAGAGTTTCCGAGGAAAAGCGCGAAAAGTTGCCGATATTGGTATCAAGATTGCGCTAGCTAATCGAATCTTTTTCATTGGCCTGACGCTCGTCGCCTCTATTTCGACAGCGATTGCTTATGGACTTGGCGGACAGTTAGCAATTTCCGGCGCTATCTCTGTGGGCAAGCTCTTGGCAATAGCGGCGCTTTTGGCCAGGCTCTATGGTCCGCTCACCGCGCTCTCGAATGTTCGAGTAGATGTCATGACTGCTCTGGTCTCGTTCGAGCGGGTTTTTGAAGTTTTGGATTTAGAGCCCATGGTGAAATCACCGGCGCATCCCAAAGAAATGCCGGTGAATAAACGTCTGGTATTCGATCGCGTTGATTTCTCATATCCCAAAGGTTCAGAAGTATCCCTATCATCATTGGAAACTGTTGCGAAGCCCGAGATCTCACATAGCGAACAAATTCTCAAAAATCTTTCATTCGTTGCCGAAGAGGGAGAGATGGTTGCCCTTGTTGGGCCATCTGGGGCGGGAAAGACCACCATCATCTCGTTAATCCCTCGTCTTTACGATGTCACTAGCGGCTCGATTTCGATTGGCGGAGTGGATATTCGAGAGTTGTCACTGGAACAGTTGCGGAGAACGATAGGAGTTGTCACTCAGGATGCTCATCTATTCCATGACACGATCGAATCAAATCTTCGCTATGCCCGGATAGATGCCTCCGCGACTCAACTACAAAACGCTTGTGAGTTGGCTCAGATTTGGGATCTCGTGACCTCACTCCCGGATGGTTTGCAGACGATGGTAGGGGAGCGAGGCTATCGCCTCTCGGGCGGGGAAAAAGCACGTCTTGCTATCGCTCGGTTGATATTGAAAGATCCGAAAATAGTCCTACTCGATGAGGCAACAGCACACCTTGATGCTGAGAATGAAGCGCTAGTTCAATTAGCTTTTAAGGAAGTTCTCAAAGACAGGACGAGCATCGTCATTGCCCATCGACTTTCCACCGTTCGCGAAGCAGATCAAATTTTGGTTCTCAATGATGGAGGAATAGTTGAGCAAGGCAGCCACGAATCTCTGCTCAACAGTAAAGGGCTATATGCCGACCTCTATCAAAGACAATTCTCAAGCTAAGCGCCGCTTCGGCCACTTACAATTTAACCTCTCCGTTCGCCCCTGTATAAAGCGATTCTGGTGCCAGCGATAAGGAGGGCAAATATCCACCATTGAATGGCATAAGCAAGGTGTGGTCCTTCACCGGGAGGAGAGAGTGGAGTAATCGCGAGTGCAGAATCAGTCGCTGACTTCTGTAATTTCAGGTACTTATGAAAAGTTTCTCCTGAAAAAACTTCCTGAAGTGATAACTCATCTATTCGACCTATTCTTGGTGCAGGAAGAGCGAAGAAGATGCCGCCTGATGCACTTGCATCATCATATTTTCGCAGGATCCCATTGATGATGACACTGCCTTTGGGCGGTTTCGGAATACTGGTCGTGGTTGCGGCATCTTCATTCGTCTCAATCCACCCTCGGTCAACCCAAATTGGCGCCACTTCACTGTCGTTGGGTATAAAAAGTGAGAGAACCTCGAGTCCGTATCGCTCCTGAAAATAGTGACCGCGGAATAATTTCTGATAAGCCGGATCAAATCGACCTTCGATGGAAACCTTCATCCATGCATCAACCTGGTTTTGTGTAGAAGAATCTAATCGCGTTGCTTCTTGCGATAGAGCCGTTTTGATATTTTGAGTGATGTCGTGACGGAGTTGATATCTATCAAATTGCCAGAATCCGAGGCGAACACAGAATGCAATTGCCAAAAGTGCAACGAGCGAGAAAAGTATGGAGCTACTTCGACTCTTCGCTGCCATGCTTAATACTAGAGCTCCCGATAGCTCGACTATTCATCCGACCAAGGGATTCTGGTCTCAGTACCGTTTCTCGGCCGGCATTTGCAACGATGACGGCAATGTATGGAACGACAACGGCACCTACCAACGTAAACCAGCGCCAAGGGCTGGGTAGCAACACTGTGGCAATGAAACAGGCGGTACGAAACATCATGGAATAGAAGTAGCGAATTTGCCTAGCGCGCTGATCTACCGTGAGAGATGGCTGGGCATCTGTTATCGAATGGATTTCACCCTCATTTTTCGCCATGGGGTAACGGTAGAGAGTTCCACTGCGCTCCGCACTATTTAATCTATTGGGTTACGTGCTAGTAGCGAATGGAGCCGATACCGTGTCTCTTATGGGGTCTCACGAGGGGTCTGGCCAAGGAGAGCGCACGCTCGGGGCGAGAGTGGTCTTGGTCACTGGAGGAAATCGAGGTATTGGAAGAGCGATCGCAGAACGTTTTGCCAAGGCTGGAGATCGGGTTGTTATAGGACATCGAACGAGCAGAGCCCCTGATTTTTCCCAACCTATAGTCTCGATCAATCTTGATGTCACTGATGTCACCACTCTAGATGCTGCATTTGCAGCAATTGAGAACGAATTGGGTCCGGTAGAGATTTTGATTGCTAATGCCGGCATTACAAAAGATAACTTGATTTTACGTATGAGTGATGAAGAATTTGACGAAGTCAATGATGTCAATTTTGGAGGCGCGTTCAAGACGGCAAAACGGGCTTCTAAAGGAATGTTGAAACTTAAGCGGGGAAGGCTCATATTTATTGGCTCAGTCGTTGCCCTTTTGGGTAGCGCAGGACAGAGTAACTACGCAGGAACTAAATCAGCCTTGATTGGTTTGGCTCGCTCTCTAGCGCGCGAGCTTGGCTCCCGAAATATAACTGCAAATGTGATCGCGCCCGGTTTTGTGGAAACTGATATGACCCATGCGCTCTCTGATGAGCGTAAATCAGAAATCGCGTCTGCAATCCCGTTGGGACGGTTTGCTACCGCTGAAGAAATAGCGGAGGTAGTTTTTTTTCTAGCATCACCAGAGGCGAGTTACATTTCCGGGGCAGTCATCCCCGTTGATGGCGGATTGGGAATGGGGCACTAAGAATGGCCGGATTAGTAAATGGAAAGAAGTTTTTGGTCACCGGAGTTCTTACGGATCAATCTATTGCATTCCATATTGCGCGTTTAATTCAGGAAGAAGGAGGCGAAGTCGTACTCTCCTCTTTCGGTCGCGCTATGAGCATCACTACTCGCATCGCAGGACGGTTACCAAAAGTTGCTCCTGTCATTGAATTGGATGTAACCAATCAAGAACACCTTAAAGAATTGGCATCGAAGATTCGTGAACATCATTCACATTTAGATGGCGTGGTTCATTCCATTGGTTTTGCTCCCGAAAGTGCTTTAGGAGGAAATTTCCTCAACACTCCTTGGGATGATGTCGCAGTGGCGCTCCATGTCTCTGCCTACTCTCTCGTCTCGCTAACTATGGCGGCAAAGGAATTGATGAGCGAAGGTGGTTCCGTTGTAGGAATGGATTTTGATGCAACTGTGGCCTGGCCACAGTATGACTGGATGGGAGTTGCGAAAGCTGCTCTCGAATCAGCGACTCGTTACTTAGCGCGCGATTTGGGCAAGGCGAACATCAGAGTAAATCTGATTGCCGCAGGACCCATTAAGACGATGGCGGCGAAATCGATCCCCGGCTTTGCCGAATTCGAATCAGTCTGGAGCCAGCGCGCGCCTCTCAATTGGGATATCGCCGACCCCGTTCCTGCTGCCAAAGGTGCAGTGGCCCTGCTCTCTGATTGGTTCCCGAAGACCACGGGCGAGATCATCCATGTTGATGGTGGGGTCCACGCCGTAGGGGCCTGAGCCGAGCCTTTTTTAGCCAATTAGGCCGCCTCGCTCTCGCTGGGGTAACCTTTCCCTCTGCTCTTTGAGTAATCGAAGGCAGCGCGAAGAGGAGCCAGACTCCCACCTCTAGCCCGAACGAGGGCTCTACGGGGTTCACGCCACTTTCCTGCGGGAAAGTTTGGGGCGGATTCTCCTTGCGTCTATTTACGGTAAGAGAAGGAGAAGTTATCAGCGCAGATCCACGCATCAACGATCTCATCCGCGTGCCTGAAGTTCGCTTAATCGGACCAAATGGCGAGCAAGTGGGAGTGGTGGCAATCGATCAAGCAATTCGAATGGCTGAGGAAGTTGGACTCGACCTCGTCGAAATTGCTCCCGATGCCCAACCCCCAGTTTGCAAAGTGATGGATTTCGGGAAGTACAAATACGAAATCGCACAGAAGGCTCGTTTGGCTCGCAAGAATCAAACGCATGTGGTGGTCAAAGAGATGAAGATGCGGCCAAAGATTGACACGCACGATTACGAGACGAAGAAAGCTCACATCGAACGGTTCCTTCTTGGTGGAGATAAGGTGAAGGTGACGATGATGTTCCGCGGTAGGGAGCAGGCTCGTCCTGACACTGGTTTCCGAGTGCTGCAGAAACTCTCCGAAGATGTCGCTGCAATCGCAACTGTGGAGTTTGCTCCGAAGCTCGATGGCAGAAACATGGTCATGGTTCTTGCGCCAACAAAGCGCAAGGGCTCAAACTAGAGAAAACGAAAGAGGAATTTATGCCAAAGATGAAGACGCATAGCGGCGCCAAGAAGCGCTTCAAGCTGACCGGTAGCGGGAAAATTAAACGTGAGCGTGCCGGCAAGCGCCATCTACTCGAGGGCAAATCCTCTCGTCGTACTCGCCGTCTTTCCGGCGACGTAGTAGCCAATGAGGCAACGAGTAACACAGCAAAACGACTATTAGGTTTGAAGTAAGGGAGATTTGAAATGGCGAGAGTAAAACGCGGCGTCCATGCCGCAAAGAAACGTCGCACCACACTAGAGCGAGCCAGCGGTTACACCGGCCAACGCTCACGACTCTTCTCCCGAGCCAAGGAGCAGGTCACGCACTCGATGGTCTATGCCTTCAACGACCGTAAGGATAAAAAGGGGCAATTTCGTCGTTTGTGGATTACCCGCATCAACGCTGCAGCGCGTGCTAACAACATGACATATAACCGTTTCATGCAGGGTTTGAAAGTTGCCGGCATCGATGTAGATCGTCGAGTTCTTGCTGATATGGCAATCAATGATCCAGCGGCATTCACCGCTCTTGTTGAAGTAGCGCGAAAGAACGTTGTCCTCTCCTAACGAGGTTATTAAGAGCCTTCATTCGAGCCATGTTGCTCGTGTGAAGGCTCTTCACGCATCTAAGGGCAGAAAAAGTGCGAAGCAATTCATTGCCGAGGGGCCTGCCGCCGTTCTGGCAGCGTTAGATTCGAAAAGGTTTCCGGTGGATACCTTGTATGTCACCGAGAGCGGCGCACAACTACTACCGAAAACATCCCTTTCGCATGCGATCTATCTCTCAGAAAAAGTGATGTCCGCTATCTCCACTGTGGAGCATTCTCAAGGAGTGCTCGCGATATGTTCGGTTTCAGAGGAGAAAAACGGAGACCATATTTTTGCTAATACAGAACTACCGCTTATCTACTGCTTCGAAATTAATGACCCCGGTAATTTGGGAACAATTATTAGAACAGCTGAGGCACTTGGCTCCGCAGGAGTGCTGCTTTCTCCAGGCAGCGTCGATCCATTCTCACCAAAAGTAGTCCGCGCAACCGCTGGGTCGCTCTGGCATATCCCAGTGATGCGGGAAGTTGACCTAGTCACGGCGGTGAAAACTGCTCGCGCTAGAGGACGTGAAATCTATGCCACCGATGGTGGTGGCAGAAGGAAACTGACTGAACTTAGTGGCAAAGGTGCTCTCTGGATCTTTGGCAATGAGGCTCGTGGATTGAGTAAGGAGATAGCCAGTCTGGCAGATGAGAGCGTGTCGATTCCGATGCGTGGAAGTGCAGAGAGCCTTAATTTGGCAACGGCGGTGGCTATTACCCTCTTCCACGTCAATTCATAAACCTTCGCTAGAATTATGCAGTGCCTGAGGACTTGAGCGAACTTATCTCTGCTGCCAAGAGGGCATTTGACCAGGCTGCAAATCTTGATGATTTCAAGAACGCTCGGTTAGCGCATCTTGGAGAGAAGTCTCCGATTGCATTTGCCAATCGCGAACTTGGGAAATTAGCCCCAAATGATCGCGCTGCGCGGGGTCAAGAGATCAATTCAGTAAAAAGTGAGATTACCGCCATCGCCAGAGCGCGCGAAGAGCTCTTGATAACCGAGCGGGATAATCGCATTCTGATTGAAGAGCAAGTCGATGTGACCCTACCTACCCGGAATTCACAGCGTGGTGGATTGCACCCACTTACGATTCTTCGAGATGACATTTGCGATCTCTTTATCGGATTAGGTTATGAGGTAGCAGAAGGGCCAGAGCTAGAGTCCGAATGGCTTAACTTTGATGCTCTCAATATTCCTGCCGATCATCCTGCTCGTACCATGCAAGATACATTTTTTATTGAACCATTGAGCACCAAGTTGGTCCTTCGAACGCATACATCACCAGTGCAGGTGCGAACGATGCTCGATCGGAAACCTCCGATTTATGTAATCTGCCCAGGACGGACCTTCAGGTCCGATGAGTTGGATGCCACACACACCCCGGTCTTCAATCAAGTTGAGGGATTAGTCGTAGATCGAAAGATAACTATGGCGCACCTCAAAGGCACTCTTGATTACTTTGCAACTGCCATGTTCGGTGAGGGAATCACGACACGATTGCGCCCCTCCTTCTTTCCCTTCACTGAACCAAGTGCCGAAGTAGATATTCGTTGCTTCCTCTGTCGTGGAGAATCGAGTGATTGCCGAACCTGTAAAGGTGAGGGTTGGGTCGAATGGGGCGGCTGCGGAATGGTCAACCCCAAAGTTCTGATCGCCTGTGGCGTTGATGTCGACGCACACTCTGGCTACTCTGGCTTTGCATTTGGAATGGGTCTAGAGCGGACCTTGATGTTCCGCCACGGAATTTCTGATATGCGAGAAATCGTCGAAGGTGATGTTCGCTTCACCGCGCAATTCGGGGTTGGCCGATGAAAGTTCCATTGTCATGGGTCCGCGAGTTTGTTCCACTCCCAGCCTCACTTACAGCAGATGAGATCGTCGACAAACTTGTGAGCTTGGGTTTTGAGGTAGAAGGCGTTCAAGATTTACGGAGAGAGATTCACGGTCCCATTCACGTTGCGCAGGTGCTGGAGATTGAGGAAGTCGAGGGACAGAAGAAGCCGATTAGGTATGTAAAGGTAGCGGCACACGAGGAGCGTTATGTGATCTGTGGCGCCCAGAATTTCACCGTCGGAGATTTTGTCGTATTAGCTCTTCCAGGTTCGGTTCTCCCCGGAAACTTTGCCATCTCTGCTCGCCAAACGTATGGAAAGAAAAGCGATGGAATGATTTGTAGCGCCCGGGAATTGGGGATGGGCGATGATCACACCGGCATTATTGTGCTTAACCCCGAACATCCTGGATTAGGGACAATAACAAGAGGTAGCGATGCGATAGAACTCTTGATGTTAAATGACATCATTCTTGATATCTCAATAAATCCTGATCGTGGATATGCGATGTCAATTCGAGGTATTGCTCGTGAACTTGCCCTTGGATTTAATCTGCCATTTACCGATCCAATCTCTCTCGCACCCGAACTTCCTTTAAACGAGAATCCAGAGGTAACGACTCCACAATTAGAAGCAGGAGCGGATTTCATCGTACTTCGTTCCATCGAAGAGGTAGATGTGAGCGCGCCAACTCCATTTTCAATGGTTCGTCGCTTGCAAATGGCTGGCATGAGATCGATATCTCTTGCGGTCGATGTCACTAATTACGTGATGTTGGAATTGGGTCAGCCACTACATGCTTTCGATAAATCCAAAATCGTAGGTAATCTAAAGGTTCGTCGCGCCGGCAAAACTGCAAAGCTGACGACGCTCGACGGCCAAGAACATCCTCTGGGTGAGAATGATTTGTTAATAGCTGATGACAATGGCGCCTTGGCATTAGCGGGAACCATGGGTGGGCTTAATTCAGAAGTTACTAGCCAGACACGTTCTATCACCATCGAAGCAGCCCACTTCTTCCCGATGGATGTCGCAAAAAATGCTCGGGCACATAAGCTCTCAACCGAAGCATCGCGACGCTTCGAGCGAGGAGTGGATCCGCAACTACCTCTGCTCGCATCAGCGCGAGCTATCGCCTTGTTGACCGAGTTTGCTGGTGGTCGCTACCTAGGCGGCAAGAGTGATGGTGCACCCTCACCTACCAGCGTAATAAATCTGGATCCCAATTATGTAAGCGAGTTAATCGGTGGTCACTATTCACATGATGTTGTGAAAAATGCATTGACGAGTATTGGTGCTCTGGTTGCCACCAATAATTCGATCTGGGAGGTAACGCCACCTTCATGGAGATCTGATTTAACGATGAAAGCAGATTTGGTGGAGGAGGTAGCGCGAATTGAGGGATACGAGAAGATTCCATCTCTACTTCCACCTTCACCGCTCAGTCGAGGCTTGACTCCGCTTCAAAAGAGACGTCGACGTATTGCTCAGTATCTTGCCGATCGCGGTTTGCTTGAAGTACAGAACTACCCTTTTATCAGTCAAGAGACGATTGACCGAATGGGGTTCACTGGAGCGCGAGCTCGAAGTTATCGAATCGCGAATCCCATCTCCGAGAAAGAGCCATTACTCAGGCCACACATAGTTCCCGGATTGATTGACACTGCAGTCCGAAATATGGGTCGTGGCGCTAAATCAATGGCGCTTTTTGAGATAGGAAGCGTATTTCGCGCACCAGAGACCATTCCACCGCCACCGACGTTAGGTACCCAGCAGCGACCCACACCAGAGGAGATCGCCGCGTTGTATGCAAGCGTGCCGCACCAGATGCTCGTAGTCGGAATTCTGTTGATGGGGGATGCGCAGAGCGATAGCTGGTTAGGTAAAGGTCGCTCGTATGGTTGGCATGATGCAATTGGCCTCGCCCAAGAAATAATCGAAGTAACCGGGCATCAAGCAACGGTGCATCGAAGCGATTTCACTCCTTGGCACCCTGGACGTTGTGCAGAGTTACGAGTGGGCGATTTTGCGGCGGCACATGTGGGCGAGCTGCATCCTCGAATCATCGCTCACTATGGATTGCCAGAACGTTCCAGCGCTTTGATGCTTAATTTTGGGGCGCTACCAGTAGTTGGGCCAACCCAAGTGCAACCGCTCTCTAACATGGTTCCTACGATTCAAGATGTAGCGCTCGTCGTGCCAGAGTCCTGTGAGATCGCATCGGTTATTGGCGCCTTGCGCTCCGGTGGCGGAGCGCTGCTGGAAAAGGTTGAACTCTTCGATCGCTACCGAGGAAAACCGTTAGCTGAGAATGAGATTTCCTACGCATTTACCCTCACCTTCCGCGCTCCAGATCGGACCCTGACTGCAGAGGAGGTGGCATCGCTCCGTGATTCGGCGGTGGCTGCCGCCGCCAACTTAGGAGCGCGCCTCCGCGGCTAGTGCATAAAATTGCATTTTAGTGTATATTTACACAGATGAAGGTAACAGTCATTGGAGCCAGCGGCTATAGCGGTGGCGAGCTACTCCGTCTCATTGATGGCCATCCAGAACTCTCGCTCCACAAGGCGATTGCCCATTCCAACGCGGGGGAGCCCATCAGTGCCATTCATCCCCAATTGTTTGCAACTCATCTCGCCACCTTCGAAGGATTTGCCGAGGAGCATGTTGCAAGTGCGGATCTAATTTTCTTAGCGCTACCGCATGGGGAATCGGGAAAATTAATCCAGGAACATGAAAAATCCTTTGCAGGAAAGAAGATTGTTGATCTTGGCGCTGATTTTAGGTTGAACTCAACTGCTGCGTGGGAGAGATATTACGGCGGCAAACATCATGGCTCTTGGTTATATGGACTTCCCGAACTTCCTGGGGCTCGAACTCAGATTGCGAGCGCCAATCGAATTGCTAACCCAGGATGCTATGCAACTGCAATCTCCCTAGCGATTGCTCCACTTGTCTCACTGGCGACCAAAGTAAACCTTGGTGACATCGTCGTTACCGCAGCATCTGGAACTACGGGAGCCGGACGTAGTGCAAAAGTTAACCTGATTGGTAGTGAGGTGATGAATTCCCTCTCGGCCTACAAAGTTGGGGGAGTGCACCAACACACCCCTGAAATTGAGCAGGCACTTGCGGGAATTGCCCACCAAGAAATCGCTCTTTCTTTTACACCTTTTCTAGCGCCTTTACCACGCGGAATCCTCGCTTCGATAAGTATTCCCATTGAGAATTCATCGCTTCTGGAAATTCGCGATACTTTCCGTGCACATTATGAGCAAGAGAAATTTATCCATCTACTTCCCGAAGGGGCTTGGCCACAAACAAATTCGCTCATTGGTAGCAACGCCGTTGCCATTCAGGTGGCCTTTGATGAACATGTAGGCA
>JBEAMN010000038.1:0-8792 GCA_041165945.1 Actinomycetota bacterium | reverse complement strand
TTACGAACGCTGCCTTTCGCTTGCTATGTCGCGAACAAGGGGCTGGTCTATTTGTCTCGGAGATGGTGACAGCTCGCGCGCTCATCGAACGGAATGAAGAGACGATGCGCATGATCACTCCTGGTAAGGGAGAGTTCCCACGTTCGATTCAACTCTATGCAGTCGATCCTCGAGTTGCAGGTTTAGCGGTGCAGATGCTCGGCCGGGAGAACTTGGTAGATCACATCGATATGAATTTTGGCTGCCCCGTGCCGAAGGTAACTCGAAAAGGTGGAGGAGCGGCCCTTCCCTACAAACGTAATCTTTTTAAAGAGATTGTTGGCTCAGTGGTGAAGAATGCTGCGGAATTTGATATTCCCGTAACAGTAAAGATGCGAATTGGTATCGATGATGATCACAAGACATTTATCGATGCGGGAAAGAGCGCAGCCCAACTAGGAGTCTCATGGGTCGCTCTTCATGCGCGAACTGCCGCACAGATGTACGCTGGAAATGCTCGATGGGATGCCATCGGAGAATTGGTTTCTGCGCTAGAGCCTTATGGAACCCCCGTGTTAGGTAATGGTGACATTTGGTCTGGTAGTGATGGCCTTCGCATGGTTACCGAGACTGGGTGTGCAGGGGTAGTCGTCGGGCGAGGATGTTTGGGTAGGCCATGGCTCTTTGCCGAGTTGGTTGCGGCTTTTGAAGGGCGGGAGGAACCGGAACCTCCAACGTTGCGAAAGGTTGCCGAGATTATGGTTCGACACGGCCAACTCTTGAGCGAGTATTTCGAAGATGAGTATCGCGCTGCGCGTGATATGAGAAAACATATGGCTTGGTATCTCAAAGGTTTTCGAGTGGGCAGTGAAATCAGATCACAATTAGGAATGATTGATGACTTTGCTCAGATGAGGCAGTTACTCGATCAGATAGCGGAGCAGCCATACCCGCAAGAAATCGGTGAAGCTCCGCGCGGACGTAGCTCTGGAGTTCGTCAAGTCTCGTTACCTCATCGATGGCTTGAAGATCCTGATGAGATTCCCGCAGTAACTTTAGATGATTCGGTATCTGGCGGATGATTCTTTTTAAAATAGCTTTCAAGGTGATTGCGATACTTCTTGCCGCAATTGTCGCAATACCAGTAATCACTACTGCGCGAGTTTGGTGGAGCGGTACTCACTCGGCAAATGGTGAAGCAACCTTTGCGGTTGTGCTAGGTGCAGCGCAATTAAATGGTCGTCCCGGTGAAGTTCTGAACGCTCGTCTATCCAAAGCGCGCGAACTGTACAAGGACTCCCGAGTGGAGAAGATCATCACTGTTGGATATAGCCAGCCTGGCGATCGGACCACGGAAGCAAAAGCCGGCGCTGCCTGGTTGCGAGCTAATGGAGTATCGCGGAAAGATATCGTTGTTGTGAATTCAGGGTTAGATACCTACACGAGCACCGTCGCGTACGCCAAAGCGATCACAGATAAATCCAGAGCTATCTTTCTGGTAACAGACCCATGGCATTGCCTTCGGGCAGTGACGATGGCCCGGGATTTCCAACTCCAAGCTCAGTGCGTAGCTGTCGACGAAGGGCCAAATAGGTTAGGTAGCGCAACCTCCCGCTACCTTTTTCGGGAGATGGGGGCGTATCTTGCCTACATCACTCTAGGACGACGAGGTATTCATTTGAGCGACCACACTCTCACTACGATCGCTGGGGTAACTCGTGGTTAGCGAAGGGCGATACAGCGATTCAGATAGCGCTCGATATGTTGATGAACCAGCCAAGCGCCCCGGACGTACTGAATTTGCTCGAGATCGCGCGCGGATTATTCACTCTTCAGCGCTTCGTCGATTGGCAGCAAAGACTCAAGTTGCCCAACCTTGGGTTAATGATTTTCCACGCACGCGTTTGTCACATTCTTTGGAGTGCGCTCAGGTAGGGCGAGAGTTAGGTGGGGCGTTAGGCGCAGATCCTGATCTTGTTGAGAGCGCCTGCCTTGCTCATGATTTGGGACATCCTCCCTTTGGACATAATGGGGAAGCGGCTCTTGCAGAGATTGCTCGCGATTGTGGGGGCTTTGAGGGTAATGCCCAGAGTTTTCGAATCCTTACTCGACTAGAACCCAAAACCCTTGATGACTCGGGCAGCAGTGCAGGGCTTAATCTCACTCGAGCAGTTTTAGATAGCGCCATTAAATATCCATGGTCTGCTTCGAAGAATTCAGAGAAGTTTGGTGTTTACGATGACGATAATGAAATCTTCGCATGGGTAAAGAATGGAGTGACGGCCGAGCGGACCCCGATAGAGGCTCAGATCATGGATTGGTCAGATGATGTGGCCTATAGCGTTCACGATTTTGAGGACTCGATACATTCTGGACAAATTATTGTCGAAAATCTTGGTGAAGATCTCCACCACTTCTATGCAATCGCGAAGGATGATTACCTAAACGACCTTGTTGAAGCAGAATTTGAGAATGCATTCATCCGATTACAAGCCCTGTCATGTTGGCCAGCGAATTTCGATGGTTCCCATAATGCGCTTGCGCGACTTAAGGATCTAACGAGCCAACTTATTGGTCGGTTTGCTCAAGGTGCCGAGCGCGCCACACGAGATCAATTTGGCCACGGGCCACTCTCTCGCTATTCCGCTGACTTACTCGTGCCACGCGAAGAACGTGTTGAAGTTGCCCTGCTGAAATCCTTGGCAGCTCACTATATTTTCCGGGCCGAGCAATCTCAGGAGCGATATCTTCATGAGCGTGCGCTCATACATCGATTAGCTGATGGGTTGCTCAATTCGGGTGGAAGCCTGCTCGAGCGTAACTTGGCAAGTGATTGGCAGGCCAGCAGTCAAGTAGAGCGGTTGCGTATTGTGGTGGACCAGATAGCCTCATTGACAGATCCAGCAGTACCGTTGTTACTTGCTCGCATCGAGCAAGAGCAGTGCTAGAACAGTGAAGGAGCGCTGAAATATGGCTGGGAGAATTCGCGAGGATGATGTCTCGCACGTTCGCCATGCCAGTCGCATTGATGATGTCGTAGGCGATTATGTGCAGCTAAAGAATGCTGGCGGTGGACAGAAGAAAGGTCTCTGTCCTTTTCATGATGAAAAGAGCCCCTCATTCCATGTCACTCCAAGTAAGGGTTTCTATCATTGTTTTGGCTGCCAAACCGGCGGAGATGTCATCTCGTTCGTGATGAAAATCGAACATATGTCTTTTACCGAAGCTGTTGAACGTCTCGCAGATCGAATGAATTATCAATTGACATACGATGAAGGGCAAACTCGTACTGGTGGCAGTGATCGCAAACGATTACTAGAAGCCAATCGCCTTGCAGCCCTTTTTTACCAAGAGCAGTTGCAGCAAGCGGGACCTGCTCAAGTTGGTCGCGAATTTCTCCAGTCGCGCGGATTTGATAAGAGCGCTGCTGCCAAATTCGGTGTGGGTTATGCGCCAGATGAGTGGGATGCGCTCTCTAAACATTTAAAGTCTCACGGATTCACTGATAGCGAATTGGAAGTGGCGGGTCTTACCAAGCCTGGTCAACGGGGATATATCGATCGATTTCGGAACCGTTTAGTCTGGCCAATCCATGAGATCTCAGGCGATGTAGTTGGGTTTGGCGCCCGTCGCTTGAGTGAGGCCGATACTGGCCCGAAGTATTTGAATACGCCGGAAACACCGGTATATAAGAAGAGCGCGCTTCTCTACGGCTTAGAGATGGCAAAGAAAGAAATCGCAAAGAAAAGACAGGTGGTTGTCGTAGAGGGTTACACCGATGTGATGGCTGCACACCTCTCTGGAATAGAGACTGCCGTCGCTACCTGTGGAACCGCTTTTGGCGATGAACATATTCGGATTTTGCGCCGTCTTTTAATGGATGATGATGCTTTTCGAGGTGAAGTAATTTTTACTTTTGATGGCGATGAGGCTGGGCAGAAAGCAGCACTTCGAGCATTCGATGATGATCAAAAGTTTGTATCCCAGACTTTCGTGGCAGTCGAAGAACGTGGATTAGATCCCTGCGAGCTTCGTATCAAAGATGGTGATGCAGCAGTTCGAGATCTCATTGCTCGGAGAGTTCCGCTCTTCGAGTTTGCGATGAAATCAAAACTTAAGTTATTCAATCTCACGACCGCAGAGGGGCGGGTAAGCGCACTTAAGGAGTGTGCTCCTTTAATCAACAAGATTCGAGATAGAGCGCTCAGACCTGAATATGTCAGATCGCTAGCAGGGTGGATAGGTGTCGATATCGAACTCGTGCGAGAGGCAGTGGGTCGCGGAGCACGCGAGAGAAGCGTTGGGCCTTCACACGCAACAGAGAAAAGCTCTCCCACCTATCTCTTGGAAAGAGAAGTTCTCAAATCTATTGTGCAGTTTTCCGAGCTGGCGCTTTCCTGGCAAGAACTGACTCCGGATGATTTTGCTGACCCAGAGCTACACAATCTTTTTCAAGTGATAAGAGAGAAAAAGGAGGGGCTCACCTCCCTCTCGAATCTTGTCGCTGATGCACCACCTGAGCTCGCAGCCTTGATTACTGAGTTGACTGTTGAACCGATGCGCGTGACCGAGCCCACCAGTCATTTCATGGAGAGCCTCATCGCTCGCCTTCGCGAGGTATCCGTGACCAGAAAGATTTCCGAGTTGAAGTCTTCGCTCCAGCGCCTTGATCCAGAATCGACCGAATATGCCCCCGCTTTCGCCGAGTTGATTGGGCTGGAAGCGCTCCGTCGCTCCCTCCACGAGAAGGGTCTGGGCGAAGCGCTCTTGTGATGCGATAAAGTACGCCCCGTTCATTCCCCGATAGCTCAATTGGCAGAGCAGCCGGCTGTTAACCGGCAGGTTCTTGGTTCGAGTCCAAGTCGGGGAGCGCTTAACTCAATGATTCTCAAGTGGCGATAATCTTTTTCCCAGGAACTTTTGAGGCGAGGGAGTGATACTTACCTCATGATTCTGACCTCCAATCGGCGAGCGATACTCGCGTTTGTAGCCGGCATGGCTGTTGCTGGCGGAGGCGCCTATGCGGTCACCTCGACCACCCCAAAACTCGCTGCATGTGTAGATAATCGAACAAAAGTCATGTACTTAACGGAGAAGACTCGATGCCCCGTCGGGCGCACCTTGGTCTCTTGGAATGTATCTGGCCCAGCCGGTCCAGCCGGAGTAGATGGCGTAACGAAGGATAATTCTGGGAATCTCTCCATTAAAGATATTGCCAAGAAGGTACTACCAACTGTCGTATCGATTTCGGTCACTGCATCGAGCGGCAATGGCACTGGATCTGGTTCGGTGATTCAAAGCGATAGCACAAAGAGCTTTATCGTTACTAACAATCACGTGATCGATGATGCGGTTTCAGGGGGAAAGGTCACTGTCGAGTTCCAAGATGGAACTGAACTCTCCGCGACTATACGAGGCAGAGATATTGCCTACGATTTGGCAGTCCTTCAGATTGCAAAAGGAAATCTTCCAACGATAAATATTGGAGATTCATCAAAAACCGTCATAGGTGATCTCTCTGTTGCTATCGGTTCCCCGCTTGGCCTCACTGGGACCGTGACCAGTGGAATCATTTCCGCTCTCAATCGACCAGTTCTTGCCGGTAGTAATGATCGCGCTTCCTACATCGATGCGCTCCAAACAGATGCTGCCGTTAACCCAGGAAATTCAGGTGGACCGTTGGTTAATGGCCAAGGGGAAATGATCGGAGTTAATTCTGCAATTGCAGCGCTCGGTTCTTCCTCTTCAGGAAATATTGGTTTGGGATTTGCGATACCTATCAATCAAGCGATGCGAGTAGTTAACGAAATTATCGAGACCGGAAAATCTACGCGACCACTACTCGGAGTCAATTTCGATCCAAGTTATAACGGCAACGGCAAAATTCTCGGATTGGTGCGCGATGGAGCCGCCCAGAAAGCCGGCATTCCGGTCAATAGCATCATCAAGTCAATCGATGGATTTGTCATCAAGAGCGATATCGATGCTGTGGTCCGAATTCGCTCCTATGCGCCAAATAGCACTGTTTCTATCACTGTGGAATTGCCTGGTGGCGAGCTAAAAACGTTTTCAGTCACCTTGGGCTCTGCTCCGGCAAATCAGTAACACCGACGAAATCTCCTACGGAGTAGGCTTATCGCATGGCTGAATTTCATTTG
This sequence comes from Actinomycetota bacterium, assembly GCA_041165945.1. Lineage (GTDB taxonomy): Bacteria > Actinomycetota > Actinomycetes > Nanopelagicales > Nanopelagicaceae > IMCC26077. The sequence goes on along the minus strand of JBEAMN010000038.1, from coordinate 2,655 downwards.
AAAATCTCACTTCCAGATCGACCAGGTTCGCTTGGGTCGGTTGCTTCGGCAATTGGATTTGCGGGGGGAGACATTCGTAAGTTCACCGTCGTAAGCAATGAAGGTGGCAAGGGAATCGATGATGTAGTTGTAGCAATCCCTGGAACAGACCCAACCGACTTGGTCAACGTCTTGGGGCAGATAGGTGGCGTTGACGTGCTATCAATTGAGTTAATCAAGTAGTCGAGTAAGAGTTACGTAACTATTAGATAAATCTGTTGAGCGCGCGTTCAGTATTGAATGGTGCCACCCGATCGTGTGAAAGTTCCAAAAGTCGATTCCATTTTGCGGTTCTCTCGGAGCGGTGGGTAGATCCAACCTTTATCTGTCCGGCGGCCGATCCAGTTGCCAGATCAGCAAGCCAACTCTCTTCAGTATCTCCCGAGCGTGCAGAGACAACTGTGTTCCACCTACGAGCCTTAGCCTCCTTGAGAGTGGAAAGCGCGGCGAAGAGCGTTCCTGCCTGATTGGGTTTTATCAATATGGAGTTTGCCTCACTCTTACCAATTCCCAAATGTAATCGATTGAGTTGTGTTGCATATCGATCATCTCCAAGAACCTGGACTTTCGAGGTAAGTTGGCTCTGCTCGCTCCATCCTTCTTCATCATCTTCGGCCGCGCCATCTTCAACGGAAATAATTGGATACTTTGCAATCCAACCTCGCCAGCGGGCGATGAAACTGGTCGAGTCGAGCCTTACTTCTGCGCCACTTTCATGGACTACATAATTTTTTCCATCAAAGAGTTGGCTTGCTGCGATATCTAAGGCGATGTGCGCTTTGCCAGTGAGCTTGGCGTTCTCAATCGCATCAGCGACAAGGGCTATTGCCTCCTCATCTCCCGAAAGTTTTCCAGTTAAACCCCCTTCATCTGCAACTAGGGAGACATCAAAGCCTTTTTTCGCGAGGATCTTTTTTGCCTCTTCACGAATCTTCCAGATCCACTCAAGCCCCTCTTGGAAGGTGGAAGCCAGAGTCGGCACGGCCAAAATATCTTGAAGGTCGATTGCGCGTCCGGCATGTGCACCGCCAGAGAAGATGTTGACCATAGGCATAGGAAGTGAGGATTTAGCGCCCACATGTTGCGCAATAACTTCGTATGGTTGGACGTTGGCTCGTTTGGCATAAGCCAACCAGGTAGCCAGAGTTATTGCGACCGGGATATGTCCACCATAGCGCGATTGCGTCGGAGTCGAATCAAAACTCCGTAGCGTTCGATCTAATTCGAAGAAATCGTTACCTGCTATGCCGATCAAAGCTGGAAGAACCTCTTTAGTAAAAGTGGCAATTGCATCTGTCACACCGAGACCATCGAAAGAGGTTTTTCCGTCACGCAAGAAGAGCGCCTCATGACTTCCGGTACTTGCACCAGAGGGGGCGATGGCCGTGGCTCCATGTGAGCCAATGTGCACTCGGGCAGCGACAGTTGGAGTACCTCGCGAATCGAGAGCCTGCCAGAGGTCGATACGAGTGATCTCGGCCAACGTTACAAAACTCCAAATTTGGCAAAGGCTTCACTAGGTGACATGCCCTCTTTTACCGCTTTGCGGAAGAGGTTCTCACCAGAGTTTTTCTCTTCAACAAATGCGATTACTTGAGGAATCAATGCATTGGGAACGACAACTACACCATCGACATCTCCCACGATCAAATCACCAGGATTGATGATGACGCCATCTATTTCTCCTGGCACGTTATGTGCGACAACTTCGTAGCGACTGTTGATATCAATAGGCCAGGTGCCGGTACCAAAAACATTAAACCCCAGGGCGCGAGTACGAGCGACATCACGAACAGGTGCGTCGGTGAGCGCACCAGCGGCTCCTTTGAATTTGCATGCATTGGAGAGCAACTCGCCCCAGAGCGCTGATTTATGGCGTCGAGCTGAAGGTTTGATAAATACATCATCTTTTCCGATTGCATCTAACGCTTTAAGTAATCCCACGTATGGCACTTCAGGAGCGGCATCGACCGGTTCGAGACGTACGGGAAATGCGTACCCCATCATCACGCCCTCCCCGGAGATCATCTCTATATCTGAACCAAGAACTTGGTTTCGATACCCCAGATGATCGAGGCAATCAGAGGTGAGGGCGGCGTTAAATATTGGGCGCAAGGTTTCAAGGTCAGGGCGCAGTAATGTGTAATCAGATGCGGTCATGTGCCAAAGGGTAGAGCCCAGGCCAGGGGCAGCGCGATAGCCCATGAAGTATCCCCAGGAAGTATCAAGGTGGGGTTGAGAGTCAGGAGAGGGTGAAGGGGGAAAAATATTGGAAAAATGGGCTGTGTTTTCGGTCATATAAATTGACAAGTCCCATGTTATGAAGAACGCTTTGTCCCGTAGTTCTGCTACACCAAACCCTCGCAGAGAATGGAATATGGATGCGTAAAAGCACATTGAAATTCGTTGCAGGTCTATTTGCTATCGCACTTCTTGCCGCAGGTTGCTCATCTTCGAGTGACGAGGCAGCGACAGAAGAGACCGCAACAGAGGAGTCAGCTGAAGTAGTTGCTGACCCTGAGCTCGAAATCTTTACCTGGTGGGCTGCAGGTGGAGAAGCCGCAGGCCTTGCTGGCCTCGAGGCTGAGTTCGCAGCAAACAACCCAGATACCAAGT
>JBEAMN010000037.1:0-2588 GCA_041165945.1 Actinomycetota bacterium | reverse complement strand
GAGCCACCACCACATGTAATTTTTATCTTTGCTACCACCGAACCAGATAAGTTGATTGCAACAATCCGTTCGCGAACTCATCATTATCCGTTTCGATTAGTGCCCCCAGGAGTACTTGGCGAACATTTAGAGAAAGTATGTAAAACTGAAGGCGTCAAAGTTGCTAAAGGTGTAATTCCGCTTGTTGTGCGAGCATCTGGTGGTTCGGTTCGAGATGCGCTTTCAGTATTGGGTCAGCTGTTGGCAGGCGCTGGCAAAGATGGAGTTTCTTACGAGATTGCAATTCAATTGCTTGGGTTTACCGATACTGCGCTGCTAGATGATGCAATTGATGCGCTTGCGGCACGAGATGGAGCAACACTCTTTACAACCATTGATCGTGTGATTGAAAGTGGCCATGATCCAAGGAGATTTGCCTCAGATTTATTGGAACGCTTACGCGATCTAATGATCGTCGATGCACTTGGTGACACCAATCCCGCTTCGATTTTGCGTGAACTTCCCGATGATCAATTGGATCGAATGCGTTCGCAATCGAAACACATCGGGAGTGCAAATCTCTCTCGAGCAGCAGATATTGCAGCTGAAGGTCTGACGCAAATGCGTGGTGCAACTGCACCTCGGTTAATGCTGGAATTGATCTGTGCGCGAATGCTTCTGCCAGTTGGCGATGGCTCAGAATCAGGAATGTTGGCACGTATCGAAAGACTGGAGCGGGCGGAATCGATTTCAATTCCGGTTAGTCGCGCATCAGTAAGCGCTAGCGAAACGTCAAAAGCTTCTCTAGCTTCGCCACGCGCTTCCGACGCAGCTCCTAAGGAGCCAGCAAAAGAGCCAGCTAAGAAATCGACCGCAACTACAGCAACAAAAGCTGCACCATCAAGCCAATCGTTTGATATTGCTGGGTTACGGAGACTTTGGCCAGATGTAATCGAAGATGTTAAAAAGAAACGCAGATTAACTTGGTCGCTACTTAGCGCCAGCGCGCAGATCATCTCGCTCGATGAATCTGCAATCACAATCGGAATCGTTAATGCAGGCGCACGCGATTCTTTTTTGCGTTCAAATTCAGACGAGATTTTGCGTCAAGCATTTATCGATGTAGTTGGAATTGATCGCAGAATTGAAGCAATCATTGATCCCTCTGTCGAAGGTGTCCCACAACAGAAATCTTCGCCATCAAAAGGCGAATCTTTGGATGATCCTGATAGCCCATCCGGTGCTTCACTTTTAGCAAAAGAACTTGGCGCTGAAGTGATAAAAGTTGAGGACAACTAATGTACGAAGGAGCGATCCAAGATTTAATTGAGGCGCTTGGTCGACTTCCAGGTATTGGTCCAAAGAGCGCACAGAGAATCGCGTTTCATATTTTGCAGACAGATTCAGAAGTCGCAGCTGCGCTAGTAGAAGCTATTCGCACCGTACGCGAGCGCGTGAAGTTCTGTGATGAATGCGGAAATGTCTCCGAAGATATTAAGTGCAAGATCTGCATGGATCCACGTCGAGATGGTGCAAATATCTGTGTGGTCGAAGAGCCAAAAGATGTAGTCGCAATCGAACGCACCCGAGAATTTCGCGGTAAGTACCATGTTTTAGGTGGCGCGATTTCGCCGATAGATGGAATTGGCCCGGAACAACTTCGAGTCCGCGAATTGATGGCAAGGCTCTCGGATTCAAAAATCCAAGAAGTCATCTTGGCGACCGATCCCAACTTAGAAGGCGAAGCCACCGCGACCTACCTTGCGCGCATGATCAAGCCGATGGGGATCAAAGTCAGCCGCTTAGCGTCAGGGCTACCAGTTGGCGGAGATCTTGAGTATGCCGATGAGGTCACGCTTGGCCGAGCCTTTGAAGGGCGTCGAAGTCTAGATTAATCTCAAATAATGATACGTATTAGCGTTTCATTATTTGAGATTTTTTGAAGTTAATGTGCGTTTGCCCTAATTAAGCGGGGAGACTTATCCCATGAGGTTCTCATGGGCTTAATTGTTCAAAAATATGGCGGCTCTTCGGTTGCCGATGCTGAAGCGATGAAGCGGGTCGCAAGCCGGATCGTCGCCACCAAAAAAGCTGGCCACCAGGTCGTCGTGGTGGTCTCTGCAATGGGCGATACCACTGATGAATTGATCGATTTAGCAAATCAAATTACGCCAATTCCGGAAGGTCGCGAATTAGATATGTTGCTGACCGCCGGCGAACGTATCTCGATGGCGCTACTTGCGATGGCAATTAAGAATTTGGGGCACGAAGCACTCTCTTTTACAGGTTCGCAAGCAGGTGTGATCACTACTAGCACGCACGGCCGTGCACGAATTATTGACGTAACTCCTTCAAGAATACGCGAAGCGATTGACGGCGGAGCAATAGCAATTGTTGCGGGCTTCCAAGGAATTAGCCAAGACACTAAAGATGTTACGACTTTAGGTCGTGGCGGTTCGGACACCACTGCGGTTGCACTTGCCGCAGCGTTAGATGCAGATGTCTGCGAAATTTATACCGACGTTGACGGCGTCTTCTCTGCAGATCCAAGAGTCGTACCTAGCGCTCGCAAATTGAAAACCGTTACCTACGAAGAGATGCTGGAATTG
>JBEAMN010000036.1:0-4366 GCA_041165945.1 Actinomycetota bacterium | reverse complement strand
TCTTGATTAAAAATTCTTCCATCAGGGCGATTAAAGAGCGATCGCCCATAACGAATTCCGATGTAGTACCCCAACTCCGAACCTAGGAATGCGGCAATCGGGCAGAAAATCAGGAGCGCAGTGAGCGAGAGTTGAAAGCCGAGAGCATCAGTTCCTGCCGCGAGCCCAGCAACAAAAAGGAGTGAATCCCCAGGAAGCACGATGCCAATGAGCAGACCCACCTCGATAAATAGGGTGATGACCACCCCGATTGTGCCCAGGCCAGTAACAATCGCCTCAGGATTGAGGAAGTCAGCCAGGCTCACAGCGCCACCTTACGCGGGTCGCCCCGTAATTTTCGCAACGGCGCAATCTATGAAATTATTGGGCGTAAGCCTTCGGTGAGCTACCAGCGAAGATTTACACCCTCTAGCTCTGGTGAAAGGCTTCGACAAATGCCAGCAATTGTTCTGCTTGGTGCCCAATGGGGCGATGAAGGTAAAGGTAAAGCCACCGATATTTTGGGTGATCGCGTGGATTATGTTGTCCGTTACCAAGGTGGAAATAACGCGGGACACACAGTTGTCATCGGCGACCAAAAGTATGCGCTTCATTTGTTACCTTCTGGAATTTTAAGCCCGAATGTAATTCCAGTAATTGGAAATGGTGTCGTGATTGATCCAGCAGTTCTATTAGAGGAGATCAAAGGTCTCAATGAACGTGGAATAGATACATCAAAATTAGTTATCAGTTCAAATGCACATTTAATAACCCCTTACCATCGCACCATCGACAAAGTCTCCGAGCGTTTCTTAGGCAAGGCGAAGATAGGTACTACGGGACGAGGAATCGGGCCGGCTTATGCTGACAAAATCAGTCGTATTGGAATTCGAGTTCAAGATCTCTTTGATGAATCAATTCTGCAAAAGAAGTTAGAAAGCGCGCTCAAAGATAAGAACCAAGTTTTGACAAAAGTCTTTAACAGAAAAGATATGCAAGTGTCGGAAATACTCGAGGAATATCTTGGGTTTGCTGAGATCCTCCGTCCGTATATTGCTGATACTGCATTACTGCTCAATCAAGCCCTTGAAAAGGGTAAGACAGTATTACTTGAGGGATCGCAAGGCACTCTCCTTGATGTAGACCACGGTACTTATCCATTTGTAACATCCAGCAACCCAACTGCAGGTGGTGCATGTACTGGATCTGGTATTGGTCCCACAAAGATTGAACGAGTTATCGGAATCGTCAAGGCGTACACCACTCGTGTGGGCTCTGGACCATTCCCTACTGAATTAGAGAATGAAGATGGCGAGAAATTACGGACAATCGGCCATGAGTATGGGACTACTACAGGTCGCAATCGACGTTGTGGTTGGTATGACGCTCCAATTGCACGATTTGCCGTCCGTATCAATGGATTAACCGATTTCTTCCTTACCAAACTTGATGTATTGACTGGTTGGGAGAGAATTCCGGTCTGCGTTGCCTATGAAATCAACGGCAAGCGAGTTGAGGAGATCCCATCATCGCAAACTGATTTTCATCATGCGGTTCCTATCTATGAATACCTTCCAGGATGGAATGAGGACATTTCGAAGGCGCGATCGCTCTCTGATTTGCCAATAAATGCCCAGAAATATGTGGCATATCTTGAGGAAATATCGGGAGCGCCTATGAGCGCGATTGGTGTTGGACCGGGACGCGATGAAACTATAGTGGCAAGGGATCTTCTGAAACGATGAGAGTACTTCTGATTGGAAGCGGAGCGCGAGAACATGCACTCGCATATTCGCTCAAGTCAGATTCTTTAGTGAGTGAATTGCACGTCGCCCCTGGTAATCCTGGAATTAACAAGTACGCGATTGCTCATGAGGCAAATCCCAACGACCCAGAATCGGTATCACAACTTGCACAGTCAATAGATGCGAATTTGGTGGTGATTGGTCCCGAAGCGCCATTGGTAGCAGGAGTAGCCGATGCTGTACGCGCTCTTGGTATCCCATGCTTCGGCCCTTCAAAAGCTGCGGCGCAGATTGAAGGTTCGAAGAGTTTTGCAAAAGAGATTATGGCTAGCGCTGGGGTTCCCACTGCGCAATCTTTCACCTGTACGACTCAGGAGGAGATAGAGCGCGCGCTCGATGCATTTGGTCCGATTTACGTTGTAAAGAATGATGGACTTGCAGCAGGCAAAGGTGTTGTCGTTACCGAAGATCGGAGCGTTGCACTTAAACATGCTCTTGACTGCGGGAGAGTTGTGATTGAGGAGTATCTCGATGGTCCCGAGATCTCTCTCTTTGGTATCTCTGATGGCACCCATGTAATTGGAATGGAACCAGCTCAAGACTTCAAACGCGTATTTGACAACGACCAAGGTCCGAACACTGGTGGTATGGGCGCATACTCACCACTACCGTGGGCGCCAAAAGATATTGTCGAAAAAACCGAGCGTGAAGTTCTCTTGCCGACAATCAAAGAGTTGGCAGCGCGGAACATGCCATTTATTGGATTGCTCTACGCAGGACTTGCCATGACTTCGCGTGGGATTCGCGTGATTGAATTTAATGCACGTTTTGGCGATCCTGAGACAGAAGCGCTGTTGCCTCGTTTGAAGACACCACTTGCACAGTTACTTCTCGCCGCTGCTACCGGAAATCTTGCGACGCACCCGCCGTTGGAATGGTCTCCACATTCAGCAGTGACCGTGGTTTTGGCTTCCGAGGGCTACCCCGAGAATCCACACATGGATCGTGTGATCGAGGGGATCCCAGATCAACCAGGCGTAATTGTTTTTCATGCAGGAACTCGAGAATCATCCGGAAATTTGATTTCTCATGGTGGTCGCGTCTTAGCTGTCACTGGAATCGGGAGCAACCTCGAAAGCGCCCGGTCCAACAGTTATGCCGCGCTCTCAAAGATTTCTCTTGCTGGTAGCCATTATCGAAAAGATATTGCTTTAAAAGCGTCAATCAAAGAGAAAGGGGCCTAAGTGGTCGAGAATAGCGCCATGAATATCCCATCCACGCTTGCGACAAGATATGCAAGTGATGCGATGTGTGCGATTTGGGCGCCTGAGGCAAAGATCATTCAGGAACGTAAACTCTGGGTAGCGGTCCTTAAAGCTCAGCAGGAACTGGGGTTACCAATTGACTCTTCAACGATTTCTGCTTACGAAAAAGTAATTGAACACGTTGATTTACAAGCAATTGATCAACGCGAGAAGAAGTTACGTCATGACGTAAAAGCTCGCATTGAAGAATTCAATGCCCTTGCTGGACATGAGGCAATACATGCAGGTATGACTAGCCGTGATTTAACAGAGTCAGTGGAAGCGTTACAAATCAAGGCTGCATTAACGCTTGTGCGAGATAAATATGTGGCGCTACTTGCTGGATTTTCAAGTAGAGCAGGTGAATTTATTGATCAACCAATTGCCGGCCGTTCACACAATGTTCCCGCACAGATAACGACCGTGGGAAAGAGATTTGCGACTTTTGCAGAAGAGGCAATCTTTGCCTTCAATCGCCTTGAGGATCTCATTGCCCGGTTACCGTTGCGAGGACTCAAAGGACCTGTTGGAACTGCACAAGATGCTCTTGATCTTTTTGAAGGAGATGCCAATCGATTACGAGAGCTAGATCAGAAAATCGGAAACCATTTAGGATTTGAGAATATTCTCGATTCGGTTGGGCAGATTTATCCACGCTCTTTTGATTACGATGTGGTGTCGGCTCTCGTACAGCTCGCCGCAGCACCAGCAAATATGGCCACTACATTGCGTTTGATGGCAGGAGCAGAACTAGCAACTGAAGGATTCCAACCTGGACAGGTTGGTTCATCGGCGATGCCACACAAGATGAATGCGCGCTCGAGCGAACGTATCAATGGATTTACTGCGCTATTGCGCGGGTATTCAGTAGCGATCTCCGAGCTTACTGGCACGCAGTGGAATGAGGGTGATGTAGCTTGCAGCGTAGTACGTAGAGTCGCACTTCCTGATGCGTTCTACACGATTGATGGACTATTGGAAACTGCTCTCACTGTCATTAATGAACTGGGAATCTTTACGAGTGCGATAGATGCAGAATTAGAGCGTAACCTTCCATTCTTGGCAACCACGAAAATCTTGATGGCAGCGGTGAAAAAAGGGGTCGGACGCGAGAGTGCCCATGAAATTATTAAGGAACACTCGATTGCCACGGTGAACTCATTGCGAGGCGGTGGAGTGAATGATTTGTTGGTGCGAATCGCTAACGATTCGCGAATTCCATTAGATAATAATGAATTGAGCGCTCTTATCTCACAGCCAATGGAGTTCACTGGAATGGCACGTGAACAAACGTTACAAATTATTGCGCGCGTCTCTGAAATAACTGCTCGTTATCCC
>JBEAMN010000035.1:0-3145 GCA_041165945.1 Actinomycetota bacterium | reverse complement strand
GTACGTGATGAACCAAGGATGGTTCCACCCTTAGCCAGAATTGGCTTCACCGTTGCAAGGTCTAGTGGCATGGTCAGCGCTTCAAGTGGACCCTTCCAGCCATCACGGAATCCAACGAATTCATAGCCGTACTCTTTGATTCCCTTTGTGACTACTCCGCGAATTACGCCGTTGAGTCCTGGGCAGTCTCCGCCACCAGTAAGAATTCCAATACGCATTGCAACGCTCCAAAATAAAGTGAGTTTTGGCTGTAATTAAGCCTGCTGTGGTCAACACTGACTGGCACAGTCTAGCCTTTGCCCATGGCTAATCATGACCACCAAACGGGAAAATTAGTGGCGGGCGTAGATTCTTCTACGCAATCAGTCAAAGTTGTGATTCGTCACGCAGATACTGGTGAGTTAATTCGCCAAGGTCGCGCCCCTCACCCAGACGGCACCGAGGTCGATCCAGCACATTGGATGACAGCGCTCGATAGCGCAATTTCCGCAGCAGGCGGATTGGATGATGTCAGTGCAATTTCAATCGGTGGCCAGCAACACGGAATGGTAACGCTGGATGAATCAGGTAACGTTATTAGGCCGGCGCTCTTATGGAATGACACGCGTTCTGCTACCGCAGCCGATGATCTCAACCAAGAATTAGGTGGTCCGGCAAAAACTGCTGAACAAGTCGGCTCTGTGTTAGTTGCAGCATTCACAGCATCTAAGTTGCGATGGCTTGCAGATCACGAAAAGGAAAGCGCTGCGCGCGTTGCTGCAGTTGCACTTCCTCATGACTGGTTATCGTGGCAATTACAAGGTGGAAAAAACTTTGACCTTCTCTTTACCGATAGATCCGATGCGTCTGGTACTGGATATTTCAATCCAGTGACTTCAACCTATCGCGATGACATCTTAAGTTCTGCCCTTCGCACAGAGCGCTCAATCATCACTCCACGTATCGTGGCTCCTGCACAATTTGGTGGTGAAACTTTGAAAGGGCTTCCGATTGCAGCTGGCGCTGGCGACAATGCAGCGGCAGCACTTGGAGTGCAAGCAGAACCTGGCGATGTTGTTGTTTCACTTGGCACAAGCGGTACAGCTTTTGCTATCTCAGATACGCCAACACATGATCCAAGTGGCGCAGTCGCTGGTTTCGCTGATGCAACTGGGCGCTATCTGCCACTCGTATGCACACTGAACGCCGCACGAATTCTTGATGCAGCAACTCGCATACTGGGTAAGAACCATGATGAAGTCGGCCAATTGGCACTGACTGCGCAACCTGGAGCGCAAGGCTTAACCCTGCTTCCATATTTTGAAGGAGAGCGAACACCAAATCGTCCACATGCAAAGGGAGTCTTTGCGGGGATGAATTTGAGTAATTCCAACCCCGAAAATATTGCACGCGCCATGATTGAAGGAATGTTGTGTGGGCTAGTTGATGCCGTAGATGCACTAGTGCGGTTGGGTGTTGATGTAAAACGCGTACTGCTTATAGGCGGGGCAGCAAAGAATCCGGCGATTTCATCGATTGCTTCAGCGCTCTTTGGCCGTGAAGTTCTCGTGCCAGAACCTGGTGAATATGTTGCAGATGGTGCAGCGCGCCAAGCAGCGTGGGCTCTCCTTGGAACAGAGAAAGCGCCGCAATGGAATTTAGGTCCGGTTCACTCTGCTCTTGCCGCGGCAACCCCTCAAGTGGTTGAGCAATATCGTTCACTGCGAGATAGAACGCAATCTTGGTAGCTCCTAAAGAAACAATTCTTCTTCTTAACGATCATTTGCATCGCGATTACGGAGCCCTCAAGAATGCAACTCCTGCTAGTCATCGAATTCTGGTTGTCGAAAGTGAGCGGATGCTCACTACTCGTAGTTGGCATGTCCAAAGACTCTTCTTTTTGATTTCAGCCCGTGATCACTTCTTGCAAGACCTCGTTGCTGAAGGATTTGAAGTGGAGCTCATTCGCAGTCCCGATACTCCTGCCGGAATAGCCCAATATCGCCTCGCAAATCCAGATAGCCATATTGTCGCTACCGAACCATCATCGCATCGACAGCTCAAACAATTTCAAGAACTTGGCATAGCCCTTCATCCCAGCGATTTCTTTCTTACTCCCCGACCACTCTTTTCTCAATGGGCAAGCGCGCAAAAGACATTGGTGATGGAGAATTTCTATCGCGCTCAGAGATTAAGGCTCAACATCTTGATGGAAGGGGCCGAGCCAATCGGTGGAAAATGGAATTACGACGCGGACAATCGCTTGCCACCTCCTAAAGGTGAGCACAGATGGCCTGCCTATCTTCAACATTCTCGTGATGCGATTGATGAGCGGGTATTGCAAGAGATAGCAGATCGCAAGCTTCCAGTCTTTGGGAAACTTCCCGACAGCACATGGGGTACCACTCGCCAAGCCGCACTCCAACAGTTAGATCACTTCTTAACGCACTGCTTCGATGAATTTGGTGCATACGAAGATGCCATGACGACGGAAAGTTGGGCTGTCAATCACTCATTACTGAGCCCGTATCTCAATGTAGGGCTCTTGCATGCAGAAGAAGTCATCGAGGCTGCTCTGAAAAGATTTAAGGGCGGTGACATTCCTTTAGCCGGTGCCGAAGGATTTATCCGACAGATCATTGGTTGGCGCGAATATATCAATGGCCTTTATTGGTTTTTCGGTGATCTTTACCGCCATGAAAATTCTTTAGCAGCTAACCGCCCCTTACTGCCGCTCTATGAAGATTCAAGTAAAACGGAGATGAAGTGCGTAGCTACCACCGTTGAAGATATTCACTCACGCGCCTGGGTACATCACATTCCACGTCTGATGGTTCTGAGCAACTTAGCCTTGATTACCGGCACTTCTCCGCAAGAGTTTCTGGACTGGATGCGGCGAGCATTTATTGATGCAGCTGACTGGGTTATGGTTCCAAATGTCATCGGAATGAGTTTGCACGCCGATGGTGGAAAGTTAGCGACTAAACCATATGCCTCTGGTGGCGCATACATCTCGAAAATGAGTAACTATTGCAAGAGTTGCGCTTTCGATCCAAAAAAGCGAGTTGGAGAAGATGCCTGCCCATTTACAACTCTGTATTGGGATTTCTTATCTCGTAATCGCGCTCGGTTTGCCAAGAACCATCGTATGGCTCAGCAACTAGCT
>JBEAMN010000034.1:0-5524 GCA_041165945.1 Actinomycetota bacterium | reverse complement strand
TAAAGGAAAGATTTATGTGTCTAGCAATAGTGGCGAATCATGGAGCGCCAAAGAATCAAATCGGAATTGGCTCAATGTGGTCTCTTCAACAAGTGGGAATAAACTTATTGCGGTCGTAGGGACAGGACGTATCTACATTTCTGGCAATTCGGGGGAAAACTGGAAGCCAAGTGAAAGTGCCCGAAACTGGCGAGGGCTCTATATCTCAGGGAATGGGAATCGAGCCTTTGCAGCAGATTTCGGTCGAAAGCTCTACTCATCAACAGATTCTGGTGAATCGTGGACTGCGCTGTGAAATCCCTCCGAGATACTTCACTAGAACTCGCGTTAACTAGAGTAAAATCGCGACATGGATAACGCGATAAAGCCCTCGAAAATTCGGGCTGCTTTGGGCCGTATCCGAAAAGTCGTCGATAGACAGCCTGAGATTCCGTTGACGGAAGAGCAACTGAAGAAATTAAAGAAGCATCGCCGCAACATCATCATCACGATGATTATCCCGACATTCTTCTTTGTGACTACTCCTATCATCGTTTTTCGCCCAGCGAAAGCGACAGCGGAACCATGCCAAGGTGTTACGAGTCAATTTCAATTGACTGAACAGCCAGTGATTATTCCTGCCAAAGATGGGCGTTCAATCAAAGGCCCTGAGGGGATCGCGATGATGCGTTCCTATTCGATTGCAGGCCAAACTCTCGACACCATTCCACTGGGTTACTCCACCGCTAATAAACCAAATTCTGACCTTCGCGCCATTCCACTTAATGAAATCATCAAACGCGTGGCCGATGATCCAGATTTACAACCACAATTAAGTCAAGTACGTAACCTTGCATATGCGATTCGATATAACGGTGATATTGCCTCGTCGATTCTCTCGCTTACCGCACGTGAAGGAACAATCGCAACCTGGATTGCCGCGCAAAGAATCCTAGGAATTGAAGCCGACTTCTTTACAGAAGATCAACTCGTGAGTGAATTAGCTGATTCCATCGCAGGTGCTGCAGGAGATGGTTCGTGGCCATTTGATGATGTTGGGCCTGGCGCGCTTTCATCGACCGCAACTATCGATGGTGATTCACTCCATATATATGTACTCACCACACGCGAAGGTTTTGATAAGGACGATGTCGCGAATGGTGAGAATCTCGAGCGTTCGGTGAGCCAAGCAGCGAAAAATCAGCGAATAACCGTTACCTATCCAGGTGGCGAAGTGCGTGGTGTTACCTCGAGCAATGGCGATGTCTGTATCTCGGTTCCTTGGACAACGGGCAAGACTTTGCCGCAACTTCGAGTGACCTGGCAGATGACCGTTCCGGCTGGAACGATTCTCTACAACTCGAAGGAATTCTCAGGTGGCGATCGGTATGCCCTGATGGATAACGCCGAAATCACCCTTAATGCTCTTGCGCTTCCCGTTGCGACTCAGGTGATTTGGAGTTCGACCTCATGACCAACGACAAATTCGAAGACCGCGACAACAATGGAATCGATGATGAAGTCGATGAAATCCGTGAGGATTTAGAGGAGTTACAAGAAGAGCTGCAGGAGAAGATCGAGAAGCTCTCACTTGCCGAGCGCTCACGCACGATTGGCACCATCACTGGATTACTCCAGGAGAATATGACGCAGATCGTCTCTTTTGGCGGCGTGCTATACCTGCTCACTCGATTAATTGCCATCAGCGGACGCTCTGCCCCAACTGCGCTCTCATTCTTGGATGCGCAAGGAATCAGCAAGACTGTTACCGGCGCGATTGTTCAAGCACTTCCCATTCTTTTACTCGCAGCGGCAATCGGGTTCACCATCACTGCTCTTATTAATGTCAGTGATAAACCAGTTTCGAAGAATTCTCGCGTCTGGATATCAATCGTCGCCTGGTTCTTAGTAGCGACTGTTGTTCCTTCTCCGTTCTCATGGAATCGCGCCGTTGCCTTAGTTGCTTTCTTTGCTGCTGGCATTCTGATTATCTACACGGCGATTTCTGCATGGACGAATAATCTCGATGATTGGCCACATCCATTCCAATTCCTGATCTTCTATTTTGCTCTCGTGGCTGGCACTCAGTTAGTCGCCGATGATCAGGTCTGGTTAGCTCCTGAACGCTTACAGATCATCTCGTCATCGGAGAATCTTGTCGCTGTACAAGGTGTAGAAAAGGGCGATCAAGCCTCGACGATTGTCGGATATGTTCTCGATGGTAATGGTGATGATTGGGTCAGCATTTTGCTGGAAGAACCCCGGATTGTTCTTCGCGTGAAGAGCGACAGCATCTTGCAGCGATCTGTCTGTCGCCTTCCGGATTCGCGTAAGCAGGTGCCACCGCTCTTTGTTTCAATTGCTGAGCGCTTTGAAAGCCAGAAGCAACGTGCAGTCGAGGATGTTGTACCAGTCTGCTAACTCTTCACTAAGCCACTTGAATAGAACGTCGCGAGAATCCAAAGCGATATCCATCAATTGCTGTGGTGATTTTCGCATCAGGCGATGATGCTGCGCCCAGCGCCACAAAAAGCGGTGTGAAATGTTCGACCGTTGGATGTGCGTACGGCATCCCTGGCGCGCTTATTTTGTAGTTAGCCAAGGTATCAATATCGCCATTTCGAAGCGCTTCATCGGCCCAAGCGTCGAATTCCTGTGACCAAGTGGGAATCTGATTGAAGAAGAGCATCTCGTGAGTGGCATGGCGCAACCCATGGACCATAAAACCAGATCCAATGACAAGCACTCCTTCTTCGCGAAGAGGCTTTATCCGTCTACCTAATTCCAAAAGCCGTTGCGGGTCGTGAGTGGGCATGCTCATTTGCATAACTGGTACATCACCTAGTGGATACATCACTTTAAGTGGTACCCACGCGCCATGATCTAATCCACGAGAATTACTCTGGTGCACTGGTTCACTCTCAGGCATCAGCGTTGCAATCTTTGCTGCGAGATCAAATGCATCAGGGGTGTCATAGCGCATCGTGTAGTAGATGTCGGCAAATCCGCCAAAGTCATAGACCAAACCCGCATTACCGTGTGGCGTTGATAGCGCAAGTGGCGCTGATTCCCAGTGAGCGCTGACGATAAGAATCGCACGGGGTTTCGGAAGTGATTGTGACCAACGGAAGAAATCATCCATCCACTCTCGATCATCAAATACTGGGGGAGCGCCATGGCTCAAATAGAGTGCAGGTAGCGGACCATTGCTCGGCTCCCAATTCTTTTGAGATTGAGCTTTCGCGAGATTTTCATTGAGGAATTCTTGAAAAGCCTTACCCGGAATCTCAGGCGTCCAAATCGATTCCATCATCATCTCAGTCTATAACGCGTTGGTGCTACAAGTTATTCCCAAGCTATTCCTGCAAATGGTGTGCAGCTAGCTCTTACTTTCGCTTGAAACCCTTAGGACAAGTACCGGTCGTGACTCGTTTCACTGTCTTGCCTTTTACACAGGTAATGGATTTCACTGCTGTCTTCCTCGCTTCGACAAGGGGTTGACTTTGAGTTAGCTTCACGCGCAGCACGGGATTCGAAAAGGTAAATCCCTTTGCGGAGAGTGAAAGCCAGCCATTTTGCTCCTTAACAGAAGTTGTGGTGGCTTTTTCTACACCGTCACTAGTAACAATGCTTACAGTTGCCTGTATCGGTGCATCAGTGAAACCGTAGATGCAACGGGCTACTTTCGAATCGATCAATAGGTCATAGGTACCAAAGAATTCTTTGCCATCTGGGAGGTAATGAGCGGCCGCAACCTTGTAGTCGAGCGTTTGAGTTGCGCTATTGAAAGTGGGAGGCATAGCAATATAGCTAGTGGCATTAGTAGTCACAATTCCACTTACCGATGGATTGTTTACATAGCACGAAGCACCATTACTCATCGCCGTGAAGTTCTTTGGAATTGCGCGCACACTCCACTGAGTTGGCGCCGAAATTGCTTTATCGTCCATCTCTGGAAGCCAGAGTAAGAATTCGCGCATCGCACTCTCACCAAAGGTGAGCTGTTGCCTGAGACAATTTGGCTTATCGTCAAAATCACGACAGGTACCGACGCCACCCAGAGGTTTGGGGGCTGCTGTGTAATAGTCGACTAGCGCTTTCGACAGCTCACTTCTCTTTACGTACTTGCCAATCATTGGGACTATTACTGGTTTTCCGCTTACTTGGATTTGGGTGCTGCCATCGGATAGCGATTTCAAAGTTGCTGCAGCATCGCTAAATCTTCCATGTAACCAGCCCTGAACTTTGGCATCAATATTTGCGGTTAACGTGAAAGTAGCATTGAGTGGCAGCGGGTGCGGTATGGCACATTGCGTCTGGCTTTGTTGCACACATTTGGCTATGTGTGGGTGATTCTTCCCCATACGCAGAACTTCAGGACGTGTCTTCTTACCGTTAATTACTTCTAATGTGAGATCTGTGGGAGCAATATTGGGATCGAATTTTCCATCTTCCAAGGAGACAGCAAAAATTGCGCTTTGAAACATGATGTCTGAAAACTTGCTCTCGGAAATCAGTTTTCTAGATTCTACTTTTGCCACAACGAGATATTTTGTTCCGCCGGCGTGCGGCAAATCGGGAATGTCATATAGGAATGAATTGCCACTCGTAGGCAATCCATACTCACGATTTCCGGTGAATCCTTGAGGGTTGTTGCTTCGGAACGTTTCATCAACTGTTCCGGTGAATTTCTTCCCATCTTTATTTGTGACCACCAATGAATCTATGCAGCTGTTTCTAATGGTTGTGGAACAAGGTCCGAGAATAGTCTCGTAATATCCGACGAGCTTCTTTGCGCTCATCTCACTCTCGGGTACGCACCGAGATTCCGGTTTGCCACACTCGTATATCTCTTCAATTGCCTGCAGCTCCTCGGCATTAGGAATGTCCTTGTATTTCACTTGGGTGTAATAAGAGGTCGCCATGCGGACTTCGTGGAAATTGGAAGATGCGTAACCCATGTACTCAGGCGTTGGGGGTGGAGTCGGAAAGGTGTACTGCTCATCAGGGATGGTCGCAGCGAACCCAGGAAGCGCTAGCGCCAGAAATAGAATGGCTGCCAGGGCTGAGACTCTTACCTTCATATTTACTTCCAATTTGCTATGTGAGCGAAAAAGACCGGCACCATCGAAGTGGCGCCGGTCTTTTTCATAACCGATGGGATCTTTACTTACTTTTTCTTGAAACCAGCTGGGCAAGCAGCAGTTGTGACCTTCTTAGTTATTTTGCCCTTCACGCAAGTGATGGTCTTCTTCTTAGCAGGAGTTTTTACTGCTGCCGAAGTTGTTGGCTTGTAGCCCTTTTTCATCTTTACCGAGAGCTTGGGTTGTGAGTATTGGAAGCCTTCATATTCGATGCTAATTACATTGTTCTTTGCAGCGATGTTCGCGCTCGAAACAACTTGCTCACCAGTGGCCTCTTCAGTGGTGACTGAGAGTTCAAGAGCCTTGGCAGCATCATTTGGATTCTCAAGACCCCAAAGAGTCTTGGCATCTTGGAATGGAATGTAAGCGCGGTAGAAACCACGATTCACAGTCTTTCCATC
>JBEAMN010000033.1:0-4262 GCA_041165945.1 Actinomycetota bacterium | reverse complement strand
CCTCCCAGAATGTGCTCGCATCTTTCCGAATCTCACCAAAACTGGCCAAATCTCGCTAGTTCTGGCTAGTGCTGGCTAATTCTCGCTACTTCTGGCTAATTTAGGGGGACTCCAGCGGGATTTAATTGATTTGCGCCCTTGAATGAGTTTCGCGTACCCTCATAGCAACGAGCGAAAGGTGAGTCACAGTGGCACTAGTTCTTGCTACCACTACTCGAAGCGCCGGTTGGCGTCCTTCGAGCGACTTTGCGCGCTCTTATTCAACCTACGCCACAGGTAATCCAAAGCATTTTGGATCCGGTGGCACCCGGGAGATCGCAGGCTAAGCCTCGAAGCTCTCCGGGGGCCCCGAATCCACAAGGATTCGCGGGCCCTTTCTCTTTTTCTAAAAGAAAAAGAGAAGACACAGAGCACGGATGGTCCGTAGCTAGGTGAGCATCATGAGTTGAGGGAAGGTGAAGAGCAATGACGGTTCTATTTCATGAACTGTTGGTTCCAGGTTGGGCAGATACAAAGATTGGCGTTTACGAGCTAACTCGCAATGAGAATTCGGGTTACAAGGAGGACGAGGGTTTTGGACTTCCATGTCACTCAGTTGACCCTGAGCTCTTCTTCTCCGAATCACAAGAGATGCTCGAGACGGCGAAGGATCTCTGTACCGCATGTCCGATGCGCGCACGCTGTTTAGAGGGTGCGCTATCCAGGCAAGAACCGTGGGGAGTTTGGGGTGGTGAGATTTTCGATAACGGAGTTGTTGTGCAGGCAAAGCGCCAACCCGGTCGCCCACGTACCGCTGCGTAGATCTACAGAGCGAGAGAGAGCATGAGTGAGCAAGAGTGAGCGAGTGTTCTTATTGGCCTGAATTAGACGCGCGCAGAACTTGTAGCAGGAGCGATCTCCGGTAACCAGGAGATCGCTTCAGCTAAGAATTTTCCTTCAGCACCCAATTGGCAGAAGATGCCGGTGGTACCAAGTGTGACCCGATGAATCAACATGTACTCAGGTGGAAGATTGAGTTGGAATCCAATCTTTGCGGTGGGATTACGCGGATCGCCAACGCGTGCGCTCTGCACACGTAACCAATCGCGGGTGTACTTGAAGGTCTCAGTCCGCAATGGCTCGACTAATGGAAGTAAATAATCAAGGACCAATTGAGGATCTACATCTACCTCGGGAAGTATGAATCCATCCTTTTTAAATCCTTCATAGAGCGCCTGCGCATTTCCATCGAGGGCATTCTTTAAGAGACGCTTGAACGGCTCCGGGAAACCATTTGGTAATCGATTACATGCACCGAAATCCAGCACTCCCAAGCGACCATCTGCGAGTAATCGGAAATTACCGGGATGTGGATCGGCATGGAGCAAACCAACGCGCGTGGGTGCAGTGAAATGGAACCGTGCAAGTTTGATCCCAGCAGCATCGCGCTGCTCCTTCGTTCCTTTACTGATGATCTTTGAGAGTGGAGTTCCCTCTAACCATTCGCTCACAAGTACTTTATCTGACGCTGCGACAACTTTTGGAATCGCAATATCAGGATCGCCGTCGAACTCGGCAGCGCAAAGTCGCTGTGCCTGCGCTTCGTATTTGTAATCCACTTCTTCAATAATGCGTGCCCGCAACTCTTCGAGTAATGGACCCATCTCAAGCCCAGGCATGAAGAGTTGGAAGATCTTTGCAAAACGTTGGATCTGATTGAGGTCAGAGATGAGCGCCTCTGCGGCCCCTGGGTATTGCACCTTTACAGCAACGTGGCGACCATCTTTCCAAATCGCACGATGAACCTGTCCGATTGATGCAGAGGCCGATGGTTTGTCGTTGAACTCTGCGAAGTTATCTCGCCAATCCTCACCCAATTGCTCTGCCAAGACGCGATGCACTACGCGCGCAGGTAGTGGCGGAGCAGCCTCTTGTAACTTGGTGAGAGTTTCGCGATAAGGCGCCGCAAATTCTTCGGGGAGCGCTGCTTCAAAGACCGAGAGCGCTTGCCCAAACTTCATCGCGCCACCTTTTAACTCGCCAAGAACACGGAAGACCTGTTCGGCAGTTTTGGCTTGCATCTCTTTGGAGACTAACTCGCCCGATTGACCGATCATCTGTCGACCGAAACCAACTGCGCTTCGTCCCATCGCCGAGAGCGGAATCGATGCAATTTTCGCGCTCCGAGCGACGCCTCCAGTAGTCAGAGAATCTCGATCGAGCGCTTCAGGTTTGGTGGAGTTGCTCGATGTGGAGTTACTGGAGGGCTTGGCCATGCCCGTAATTCTTCTGGTTTCTCCTAGCCCACGCGAGTTGAAAGCGAGCGCCCCCAATGGCAGGAACACTCTGGGTGAAAGTTCTGTTGAAAGCCTCCACCACTGTTTTGCGCTGGAAAACGCCTACTGCTCACATCTTCATAAGGGACCGTGAGGGTATGAGCGATCACTTCGTGAGGAATTTCACCTCGCGCGATACGAAGAAGTAGTCGCCCTAACAGCGCCGAAGTCAAATAGGCATCTTCCAGCAAGACCCGCTGCTTTCGTTGGAGAAAAAGCACAGTTGCCATCTTCTGCCAATTCTCGTCACGATCACTGAGATGTAATTCAATACAGTGAAAGCATGGCGTTTGCCCAGGGATTATGAATGGTCCTATGTGAGCGCTAGATGCAGTGGCGATGGCTACGACGTGTTCGATGCCTGCAGCCATCAATTCCGCGAGTAGCTCTGGTTTTGGATAAGCAGTAAGTATCACAACTGTGCGCGTATTGATTTCTGAGCCAATCCTTTGAGGAAAATTTTCACAATTCCCGTTATTAATTAAATCGCGCTTTTGTTCATTGAGTACATCACTTGCAAATCGACCAACATCAGTAAGTCTGAAGTATTGGCCGCGCACATCAGAGAAGTTGATAATCGTGTTCTCCAAAATTCGCACTGATATTCCATGGTGGAGCAAAAGTGCCGCAAGTGCGATGCCAACCTCATTGAGATCGCTAATCACATATTCAATCGGGAATACTTCATCGTGCGTTTGTTCAATAAATTCATATTCATCTAATATTGAGATTATATCCAGGATGGAGTTGAGATTGATTTCATCAGTTGATAATTTATTCTTGGAAAGTAAATCATCAACTGAAATCCAATCGTGCAAATCACGAATGATCAATGATGCGTGTGGATGCGAGATGTTCACTTGCTTATCGATGTGACCAATCGATATACCTTTTTCATGTTCGATGATTGCTAGCGAACTTTTCAGACGTATCAGCAGTGATCGGTTCTTATTCGTCAAAGAGTTGATCAAACTCTCCACTTGGGCGATGTGTTCTTCCTTCAAAGTACCCTTCCGCGCGCGCAAGCTCGGGATACCTTTCGAGTAACTCTCTAAAATCTGCGCCATGTCCGGGAACAAGAATATGAATTAGCTCGTGTAGCAATAGATAATCGAGGGCATATCCAGGGGCATCACGGAGTCGATCCGAAATCCGGATCGTTTTATCCTCGATTGTGCAAGCGCCCCAAATTCGAGACATTCGTGAAGACCATTCCACCGAGACCGGAATTGCTTTGCCTTCTAAGAATTTCGTGTTGAGAATAAGCGCTCGGTTCAATAATTGATTATTATTGAGCGCGCTCTCATCGTGCAAAATCTTTTTCACCATCTCATCAACAACTTGGTTTGCCTCTCGTTGACTCATTCTTGCTGGGATAGAGACGATTACCTTCTCGCCATTGCGATAAGCCTCGATTGTTTTCTTTCGCCGCGTACTTCTTCGTACCTCGATGATTAGACCGATGTCGCGCCCGTCAGAGGCCATTCGGGGAAAGAGATCACCTTGAATGAGAGGTTGCTCAGCTCTCCGGCCAGGGCGGGCAGCTCCGGCACCTTTGGCCATTCGGCTCAGGGAGCGAGGGCGTGAGCGAGGTTTTGGGGGCGTACTGGCGGAGGGATCGTTGGGCATTGGGGGATTCTCTCGCTCCATGGTCAGAGGTTATCCACTACCTGTGGAAAGTATTTGGAGATTGAGTGGCGGTGAGTTGATGTCGTGTCAGAGCCGAAATTCCCACTTTTCATCCACAAGTAACTGCTCGCTATACACAATTATCTACAAGTAATCCACAAGATAATTTCTTCTGTAAAAAAATTGAGAGCCAGGTGCTGGCTTGATTCTTTCTCGTACTACCCGTACTTTCCGCTCAGAAGTCCTCGGATAACCGGTCACGTATCTGCAAGGGGAAGGCAGATAAGTGAACGTGCGCCCCGAGGGCTTCGCTATTTC
>JBEAMN010000032.1:0-14542 GCA_041165945.1 Actinomycetota bacterium | reverse complement strand
TAGAGCGATTAGGGCTGCGCTACAGAAAAGAATGACGTTTTCTAATCCTGATAAGCGCATGGGATGGAAGGCTAGTGGCGATACTCACTAAAACCAATCATTTGGAGCCCCTTTCGCAGATTTGCCACTGTGGCACGAGTCGCCCTACATTCGGCAATCACTATGACCCCAGTTGCCCTTTTTACACCACTAACCCTTCGAGGAGTTACCTTTGCCAATCGCTTATGGGTCTCTCCTATGTGCCAATACTCGGCACCTCTGGATGGCATCGCACGACAATGGCATCAGGTGCACATTGGTTCCTTTGCCACTGGCGGTGCTGGTTTGATCATGATGGAAGCGACGGGAGTTCTACCTGAAGGACGCATCAGCATCAACTGTCTTGGGTTGTGGAATGATGCACAACGCGATGCGCTCAAGCCGATCGTGAATTTTTCCCATGATATGAAAACAAAAATCGGAATTCAATTAGCACATGCCGGACGTAAGGGATCAACGATGCCTCCTGGCGCTGACCATCCATTTGCCTCAATTGACGAAGGTGGATGGAGCGCGCCAGCACCTAGCGCAGTCGCTTTTGGCAAGATGCCTGTGCCTCACGAGATGACTGAGGAAGAAATCCATAGAACTGTTAATGGTTTTGCTGATGCAGCGGAACGTGCTGTCGACGCGGGATTTGATCTTATTGAGATTCACGCCGCACATGGATACCTGATTCACCAATTCTTATCGCCGTTGAGTAATCAACGCGAGGATGAATATGGTGGTTCTTTTGAGAATAGGACTCGGTTCTTAGTTCAGATTGTTAATGCAATTCGAGCCGTAATTCCCGAGTCGATGCCGCTCTTTGTCCGCATATCGGCAACTGATTGGGTAGAGGGTGGTTGGGACTTGCCAGCATCAATTGATTTGGCACGCGTTCTCAAACATATTGGCGTCGATCTTATTGATGTTTCATCCGGAGCGCTCTCAGATAAACAGCAGATTCCTATTGGCCCTGGATATCAAGTTCCATTCGCCGCCGCTATCAAAAGCGAAGCAGATATCCCTACAAATGCTGTTGGCTTAATTCATGAGGCAGAGTTCGCTAATGAAATAGTTGCTAGCGGCAAGGCAGATGCCGTAATGGCTGCACGTGCCTTTTTGCGGAATCCACGATGGGCACTTGATGTAGCGCACGAGTTAGGAGCAGAAATAACTTGGCCGCCTCAGATCTCAATGGGTAAAAGGAGATGACTCTCGTTATCTAACTCTTACCGAATCTAATTTTTCGGATTCGAAGTAGAGCGTGAGCGTGTAACCAGAGAGTTTGGTCTTGGTCCGTAACCCGCCATTGCCATCTTCGTCAGTATTCACTGCAAATCTCAGGGCTCGAGCGCCCTTCTTTGTTGCCCGGATAGAGAGGGACTCTTCAGGAAGGTTGCTCAGAATTTTTACGATGTATCTGCCTAAGGATGAGTTGAAGCTGACCGAAAGCTTCCCTTCGGGCACTTCTTCGACCCCATCATCGTCCGAGAGGTCTTCATCGACGACAGAACTAGATGTGCTCTGACTCGATGCCGCCTTGCCAAGAATGGTATTTATTTTAGCGACCACATTTTTGTAAGTAGCGATTCCTTCGGCGTTCAAAGCGCTACTTGTCACAAATTGGGCACACCCAGGCTCACGCTTCAGATACTCAGGAAGTTTGACCTGCCACGTACTGAGATTTTTGTACTCACCCTCAATAGAATCCAGCCATCCTTTTAACATTGCTGTTGTTGATTTATTTCTCAAATCCAAACCCGAATCTGCTTTAGCAGAGTATTGAGACAGGACGTTAATACTATTCTTGATACTAGAGATTGCGGAATTGCTCTGTGTAACACACCAATTTGGATCGCTCGTCTCCTCTTTGTCTTTAGAGCCAGCCATTGCTTTGGCCTTCGCATAATAACCAGAGATAATTGCTTGGGTCTTAGCTAATTCCGCAGAATAGCTCGCGGATTCGGCGAGAAAACTCAAATAACCATCACAATTCTGTGACTTCCCATATTGAGCGTCTGCAATATCGACCAAACCGGCGATATTAATCGATTCCTTTTTGATATCAGAGAGATAGGCATCAAAGAGGTCCATTAAGCCAGGAGCCGAAAAATCAGTAATTGCATTTACCTTTTGTTCATAGAGGGCAATCATTGATCGAGCCTTGGTGAGGGAAGCTGAAAAATTGGTATTCCATTTACATGGCTCAGTGGAACTGTTGGAATTTGTGATTGGCGATACGCTCTCGGCTTTCCCAGCATAGATATTGAAAGCAAAAATATTGAGTGAGCTCGGGATTTCCTCTACTGGACCCTTCAACTTACTCCATTGGCTGTTCCAAAATTGCAATCTCACTGTATAGGAGCCAGCCGGGAACGTATTTGTGCCTGCAATCAAAAACGCTCCATAGAACACTGCATCTTTCTGATTGACCGGCCCATCAAGATTTACAAATGGAGTCGGCGCCCATCGTGGAGTGGCAACCTGCACACCCTTCGCATCAAGGATTGCTGCATCTGCGTTGGAAGCTAGGAACTCATCTGAATTATTTGTTTGCAATCTAAATTTCATGTGGAGCGTCGCCGGTAGAGAATCAGTAGTCAACGTTTCAGAGGCGCACGTTTCGTATCCTGTCTGTGGCCATGTTGAACCGCCATTTGAGTTGAGAGAGAACGGATACTTATATTTAGTGCAGAGTGCTGCATCTTCCACCACTACCCGAGCTGGACCTACATTGAAGGTATTAGAATTCGAAAAAGCCTGTGCAGGTGCGGCCACAGCGAAGAGACCCGAAATAAGAACCGCAAAAAGGCTGGAAATCGTCGCCACGCGGGTTCTCCAGGTTCTCATGGCTCCAAGAGTAGGCATTTGGTGGTCGATTCGCACATTGATATTTGCTCACCTGGAGTTACTCGATTAAGTTTCCATTATGGAGTATAAGAATCTTGGCAGGTCAGGGCTCTCTGTAAGTCGCCTCTGCTTAGGCACCATGAACTTTGGGCCAGAGACAGATGAACCCACATCTCACGCGATTATGGATCGCGCACTCGATGTCGGATTGAACTTCTTCGACACCGCCAATCGGTATGGCGCACCTGCACATGGCCGGACCGAAGAGATCATGGGGCGTTGGTTTGCCAAAGGTGGCGGACGTCGCGAAAAGGTCGTCCTTGCGACCAAGCTCTACGGCGAGATGAGTGGCTTTGGTGATATTCCTTATTGGCCTAATAACAAGTGGCTCTCTGCGCTCAACATCAAGCGCGCCTGCGACGCGAGCCTAAAGCGTATGCAAACTGATTACATCGACCTCTACCAGATGCACCATATCGATCGCACCACTCCGTGGGAAGAGATCTGGCAAGCAATGGAACTTTTGGTGCAACAAGGAAAAATCATTTACGTAGGTAGTTCAAACTTCGCAGGATGGCATTTAGTTCAAGCGCAACAAGCAGCAGAGAAGAAAAATTTCATGGGATTAGTCTCTGAACAATCCTTTTACAACTTGGTGGTCCGCGATATCGAACGAGAATTAATCCCCGCTGCCGAACACCTTGGCATCGGTATCTTGCCTTGGTCACCACTCCATGCCGGAATGCTTGGCGGGGTTATCAAGAAAGTAAAAGAAGGAAAGCGTCGCCTTGAAGCGCGTTCGGCAGAGACGCTCGAAAAGCTTCGCCCACAAGTTGAGAGGTGGGAGAACCTCTGCGGGTACTGGAACCTACTTCCTGGAGATGTTGCTCTCGCATGGTTACTCCATCAACCTGCAGTAACGGCACCAATCATCGGACCGCGCACGATGGAGCAATTTGATGCATCACTACGCGCACTCGAGATCAAACTCAGTGGCGAACAACTCAATGCAATTAATGAAATTTTTCCCGGATGTAAGACGCACCCTGAGCATTACGCTTGGTAAAGTCGTTGTATGACCTTCGATAAATCAAAAGCAGCGTGGGAAGCAGGTTCGGAATACGTCGCTGGTGGTGTAAATAGCGGATATCGCACGGGATTACGTCCCCATCCACTCGTCTTCCAAAAGGCTTACGACGCTCATCTCGTTGATCTCGACGGCAATGACTACATCGATTACTTCGCTGGTATGGGGCCAATGATCCTTGGCCATAGCCCGGATGAAGTTATAGCAGCGGCGAGCGCGCAACTTCAGCAGAGCATTCTTGTTGCAGGTCAAACGCCTTTGGAATACGAAGCAGCGCGCATCATCACTGAACTGGTTCCTTCGGCAGAGTTAGTCCGCTTTAACTCATCAGGCGCTGAGGCTGTGCAGGCCGCGTTTCGTGTTGCGCGCGCATTTACCGGAAAGCAGAAGATCATCAAATTCGAAGGGCATTATCACGGGTGGTTCGACAATGTGCTCTGGAGCGTAACACCCGATCCCGCAGCAGCAGGTGATCCGCTCTCGCCTACGCCGCTCCCTGGAACGCTTGGTCAAGAGGAGCGCGAAGATAATTTAATTGTTCTCCCCTGGAATAACGCAGAGGTCATCGAACGTGAATTAGCTAAGGGCGATGTTGCCGCGGTGATCATGGAACCGATTATGTTTAACACTGGTGGCGTGCTGCCATTACCTGGATACCTCGAGAAGGTTCGCGAATTAACCACCAAATATGGAGCAGTCTTTATCTGCGATGAAGTCATCACAGGCTTTCGCGTCTCAAGTGGTGGCGCGCAAAAAGTCCTTGGCATCACCCCTGACATAACTATCTTCGGCAAGGCATTGGCTAATGGTTTTGCTGTTGCCGCGCTTGCTGGCAAGAGAGAGATCATGAATCTAATTGGGGAAGCAAAAGTTATGCATGGCGGTACGTATAACTCTCAATCCGTCTCGATGGCGGCGACCGTTGCCACTCTGAAAGCGCTGCAATCAGAGAAACCGCATCAAGCAATCGCAAAAACTGGTGCTGCATTGATGGCTGGATTGCGCGAAGTATTCACCAAGCATAATCTCGTCTTTGAAATTGTTGGATATCCAGCAGTCTTTAATGTGCGTTTTGATCTTCAAGGACCCACTGATTATCGAAGTGCCATGAAAGCTAACCGTGCAATGTATATGGATTTCGCATTCGAACTTCTACAACGCGGTGTGCGAATACTGCCCCGTGGCACCTGGTTCGTTTCGGCAGCACATACAGATGTAGATATCGCTCAAACGCTGGCTAAGGTAGATGAAGCGCTAATCGCGCTCAAAAAATAAGTAAGGCTTAGGCTCCACCAGATTTACGTTGCACGTTCTGTCGAGGAATCCCACCACGTTGCTGCGCTCCGGAGATCTTCGGTCCAGAGCTAGAGCCACCTTTACCCGGATTGGCGCCTTTGCCCTTTTTCTTGGCTAACGCCTCAAGGAACTTCTCCCGTTGTGAATCGGGTTGAGAACCGGGTTGAGAATCACGCTGTGAATCAGATGTGCTCATGAGTACAGGGTACTCGACGGGATTGAATTACCCGTTGGGCAGATTCTTGAGCAGGTTTCGCACTTCACTCTCACGATAGCGGCGGTGGCCGCCAAGAGTACGAATAGAGGTGAGTTTGCCTGCCTTCGCCCAACGAGTGACCGTTTTTGGATCGACGCGAAATAGCGAGGCAACCTCCGAAGGGGTCAGTAGTTTTTCGCTCTCTATGGGGCGTTGCATACCTCTCAGATTACGCTCAGCCATTGGGACTGACTAGGTCATACTGGGCATTTGGCGATTATTCGCCTCTTCTCTGACCAATATGACTTGAATCCCCCATTACTACCCCAATCGCTAAAACTTCGCGAGTATGCCCCCATCGGGCGAAATGGATGAACCAGTAATAAAGCTCGCTCCTCGTGAGAGTGCAAAGGTAATCACATCAGCAACCTCTTCAGGTTCGGCAATTCGACCAATCGCATTCTCGCTAGTGGGAAAGCCGAGTTCAGCTAATGACTTTCCTTCACGTGCTGCATGCTCATGCAACATCGGGGTATTAGTGGCTCCAGGGTGAATCGAGATTACTCTGATGTTATCCGGAGCAAGATCTAGTGCCATTGTTCGAGTAAGCGCCAGCACCCCACCCTTGGCCGCTGCGTAGGGAGCAACGCCAGTTGATGTCGCAAAAGCGTGAATTGATGAGATGTTAATGACTGCACCACCACCAGCTTTACGAATAAGTGGCAAGGCATATTTAGACATGAGATAGATGCTGGTGAGATTGATTGAGATGATGCGCTGCCATTGGTCATAGCTGGTTTTTTCTACGCTCATATTGAATGCGCCAACAGCAGCATTGTTAACCAGTCCCTTGATTCGAACTCCACGTGCATCTGCTACTTGGGCAATCTTTTGACACTGCTCTTCAATAGTGACATCTGCAATGACTGCACTAGTTAGCGCTCCCTGAGGGTCAATTGTTGTAAGGGATTGCGCCAAAACTTCACTGTTGGAATCAGCTGCAATCACATGAATTCCTTGTGCAACCAGATTCGCTACCGTCGCTGCACCTATTCCTCGAGCAGCACCAGTAACGATGACTCCATCGCCTGAAAGTGGAAAGGAACTTTCTCGCATACCGAACTCCTCGGGTGTAGGGGGTTTGTCACGAATCTCTATAATCCTTGCCTAAATCAGCAGAAAATCAACTGATACCGGCCATTTTCCCTCTTTTCTTCTCCCCTTGAGTGGAGTAGATTCCTTCTCAATAACAGCGGAAGTGGGGAATCAAGTCGTGAGCGACGTAAAGTCAGCGACTCGAGTGATGCACATTCTCACGTTACTGCGTGATCATCCACTCGGGTTAACTCTCTCTGAAATTAGTAAACTTTTAGAAATCCCAAAAAGTAGTGCGCATGAGTTGCTGCACTCGATGTCACATGAGAACTATCTAAAGGTGCGTGGTAATCGTTATAGCCTTGGGCTAAAGGTCTTTGAAATTGGTCGTGCTGCTGCTCGGAGTTCGGATCTCTTACAACATGCCCGTCCAACGATGAAATGGATTGCGCAGGAGCTCAACGAGAGCGTGCAATTGGCTGCCCTTGATGGAACCGAAGTCGTTTACTTGAGTAAGTACCAGCCTCGACGGGATATTCGCCTTGAATCTGAAGTTGGTGCCAGACTCCCTTCGTACGCAACCGCGCTCGGCAAGGCACTTCTCTCCACTTACAACGAAGATGAAATCGATGAGAAGTTTGCCGACTATCACTTCGAGAAATTCACACCTCGAACCATCACTTCACTCGATCAACTCAAGCGAGAGTTAGAGGGCGTTCGTCTCACTGGGTTTGCTCGAGATCGTGGCGAATATACTGAAGACATCTTCTGCTACGCAAAGCCAATCAAAGATCACAACAACCGAGCGATTGGCGCGATTAGTGTGTCCATGCCGAGTGACACCGTGTCATATCGCGATTGGCTATTAACCGTACTATCTGAAGGAACTAATTCCCTCTCCGAGAAGGTGCAGGCAATTAGTTAATTGAGTTCACCGGTTATCTCATAGAGATAATCATGGGCATCTGAAGTGAAATCAATCCCCGCACCGATTCCTGGCGGAGGTGTGAACCAGCCATCAATCGGATAATGAATACCGGTGAAAATCGGGTCCGGGTTTGGTTGGTTGAATTCACCGAAGATGAAATATTCAGCGTAAGGAATTCCCACCTCAGCAAAGATCAGGGCAAGATCCCACGGACGTAATCCACCACCATGAGGAATGACTGGTATCGCTTTTGTCGAAGCCAGCGCACAAATCTTCTTAGACTCGGTAAGTCCACCACACCACTGAATATCTGGTTGCAAAATCTCACAGCCACGGACTTCAAGAAGCTGCTGGAAACCCCAACGCGAGTACTCATGTTCCCCAGTAGCAATCGCAGTACTGGTGATCTTTCTATTCAAAATCGAGTAACCCTCGTAATCATCTGGCGGTAGTACTTCTTCAATCCACTTCAATCGGTAAGGCTCAAGAAGCGCTGCCATCCGAATGGTGTATTCGACATCCCATGCCATGTAGCAATCAAGCATGATTTCTACATCCCAGCCGACCATTTCGCGGGTTTGCTTTACCAACTCGACATTGCCATTCATTCCCGCGCGCCCTGAAGCTGGTCCGTATGGCATAGCAAGTTTGTGACCCATGAAGCCATGATCTTTAGTCTCTTCGATGTTGTTTCCTGTGAGATAGCACTGCACGGAATCTTTTGCAGCACCACCAAGCGAGACGTACAACGGCTCTTGTCGTGACTTAGCAAGTAGATCCCAAAGCGCATAATCAACAGCAGAAATCGCCATTACCGGCGCACCCTTGCGGCCATATGGCATAGATGCTCGCCACATGATGTCCCAGTTCCGTTCGACTTCATGAACTTGGCGGCCAACGAGTAGCTTCTTGAAATGTTGCGCGATGATCTCTGCTGAAGCCCGACCGCCTGCGCTCTCACCCAAACCGTAACTTCCATCTTCGGCAATCACTTGAACGATGGTGCGACCGCCCATTCCTAGCCACATCTCGCGGCGTGGTCGAAATTCAGGATGTATCGACATCGGGTTGGCAATCTCAGTGCGTGAGAGCCAACTTGGATTAATGCGATAGTGCTGTACTGGCGGCTCACCTTTCTTATATGGACCGGTGAGATATACCTTGATATCTGCAATCTTCATCGCATCTACCTTCCTCTAGCTAATTAGTGCGCCGCCATCTACGGACACTAGAGAACCTGTAACCCACTGACTTGCATCAGAGATTAAATAGACCACTGCATTTCCTAAATCTTCAGGCAGCCCCATCGAACGAACACCAGGACGCTCTTGCCAAGGTTTGCCAAGCGCGCGTTCTCTTTCTGCGCGTTGTTGAATATTGATATCAGTGGCAACACCGCCACAAAGAATCGCGTTCACTCGGATTCCCGTTTCAACAATTTCATGGGCAAGGGATGTTGTGAGAGAACTCAATCCACCCTTACTTGCAATGTAATGCACCTGTCGATCTCCACCACGATAAGCAGATACGGTGCTGATATTCACGATAGCCCCTTTACCTCTGGGCTTCATATCTGCAACAACTGCCTGAGAGAGATAAAAAGGGCCTGAAAGGTTCACTGCGATGTGGCGATCCCAAATCTCTGGTGTGATTTTCTCAAATGGCGTGAAATCGCAGATTCCCGCGTTATTTACCAGAGCATCAATTCTGCCCTTATCTTTGATAATTTCCTTAATAACTGATTCGCATTCACTGCGAACTCCGATATCGCACTTATAAGCACTTGCGATACCACCTCTGGCTGCAATTTCTGCAATGACCTTATCTGCGTGTTCCCGCTCGCCATCATGCGGGTAGATAATGACTACTTCACCACCAGCAGCGGCTACTACTTTTGAAATTCCACTACCAATTCCACGTCCGCCTCCGGTAACAACAACTATCTGTCCGCGGAGCGCATCTGAAGCATAAACGCTACTCATCATTCCTCTTCATCTCGTCACGTAGTTGGTCAGACTTGTTCGGTGCATCATCTCTGAGAAGAGCATAGATGCTTGGTATCTTGAAATATAGACCCACTAAGGTGCGAATTATGAAGGAAACTATGAAGATTTCCGTCAGTGTGAACCTGTTGGTCAAAAATGGGATAAAAAATGCCGCGATGAATGGAATGCCTAGCGCTACCCCGACGTAGATATTTATCAACATCGTTCGACGCTCTTCACTTCCATATCGGAACAGCCCGAGCCAGATCCCTGTATCTGTACCGGCATTCATCCAGCCCGCAAATAACGTGGCAATCAAAATCAACTCCACGTTTGGCGCGAGAATAATGAGAAGGAAGTAGATTCCGGAGATTGGCACCGTCCAGGAGAAAATTGCATAGCTACCATGTGTTGTTTGGAGCTTACGCCAAATTAAAGTTCCAAATACCGCACCGACCGAGAGTGCCATTGCCCAGATTCCTAACCACCTATCGGATACACCTCGATCGTTAATGAAATAAACCGATTGAAGTGGACCAGCTATAGAGGAAGCGCTCACTATCAATCCAATACCAAAAAGGAAATAGAAGAACTTACGCTCTGCTCTGATTTTTTTCACATCAAAGTGTTCTTTGAACGAATCCAAATAAGCCTCAGGCGAATCTGGGTAAATAATCCGAGAAATTACATACATTTCCGCAAGGCCTAGTGAGCCAGAGATGACAAAAAGCGCCACATAATTGAATGGAAAAGGTAAAAAAATCATTCCTAAACCAATCGCGCCATTTGCTGATAAAGCTCCTATATTTGCGATTCGGACACGAGCATTGACAATCATGGGTTGATGTTCAGCTTCAACCACAACTCCAGGGGTAGGCGACCAAAGAGCGCCAAAAACGATAGTGGGCATAGCACAGAGACAGAACATCAGAATCGCCACTTCTGCTTTAAGGTCTCCAAAAAACAGGGCGACTGCTGGCATAAAGAAGAAGATTCGTGAGATGACTCCGCAAATGAGCATCCAACGACGTTGTTGAGCACGATTGCGCAAATTCGCCGCAGCAATCGGGCCAATAATTAAAGGCCCGAGTGAGGTTAATCCGACATAGACGCTAATCAGCGTGATAGATGCATCAAGACGAAGTAGATAGGGAATTGCGAAGATAACCCAAGCCCCGTTCGCTGCGCCGCCCCAGAAGGCTTGTAAGCGCATCAATTTGTGATTGTGCTGGCTAGTAGGATGCAAATTCACGGCGGCTACTTAGATAGTCACCCCAATATATTTCTTCTCCAAGAATTCATGAACGCCATCGAATCCACCCTCACGACCTAGACCACTCTCTTTATAGCCACCAAAAGGTGCTGCTGGATCGGAAATAACTCCTCGATTGATAGCAACCATTCCTGATTCCATCGCTTCTGAGACACGAATGGCGCGATCGAGCGCGCCGGAATAGACATAACTAATCAACCCATATTCGGTGTCATTGGCAAGTCTGATTGCCTCTTCATCGGAATCAACAGTCACGACAACCGCTACTGGTCCAAAGATTTCTTCTTTCAAAATATCGTTATCTGCAGAAACAATCATCACCGTTGGGGGATAAAACGCGCCAGCGCCTTCTGGTTTAGCTCCACCTAAAGTGACTTTGCCACCTTGCTTCACAGAATTATCAACAAGTTCGGCAATTTTATCTCGTTCTTTCACAGAAACGCTTGCTCCCAATTGAGCACCTTCAGTCAAACCAGAGGCCATTTTAATCTTCGACATTGCCTGCGTTAACTTGTCAACAAATTCCTGAGCGACTTTCTTAGAGACATAAAAACGATTAGCGGCAGTGCAGGCTGCCCCGCCATTGCGCAGCTTGGCAAGCATTGCGCCGGCAACTGCATCGTCGATATTGGCATCGTCAAGAACGATGAATGGAGCATTGCCGCCCAATTCCATCGAGGTGCGAATAACTCGGTCAGCAGCTTGTTTTAAGAGCATTTTTCCGACTTGAGTTGAACCAGTAAATGAAAGGTTCTTCACCCGCGGATCTGCAAGTAGACGGGTAACTGCTGGGCCAGCAGGAGTTGGAGTTATGACGTTGACTACACCTGCTGGTAAACCAGCGCGATGAAGAATGTCAGCGATTGCAAGGGTTGTTAATGGGGTTTCCATCGCTGGTTTCACGATGACGGTGCAACCAGCAGCAACTGCTGGACCGATTTTCCGAGTTGCCATTGCGGCAGGGAAATTCCACGGGGTGATGAGCAGCGATACACCGACCGGTTGGTGGG
The DNA here is from genome assembly GCA_041165945.1 of Actinomycetota bacterium. GTDB lineage: Bacteria > Actinomycetota > Actinomycetes > Nanopelagicales > Nanopelagicaceae > IMCC26077. The sequence continues at coordinate 2,798 of JBEAMN010000032.1, read as the reverse complement.
TAACCAAGATTCGCTTATCGCCACTAGGGGCATGTCTAAATTCGCCATTTACGCGGACCGCTTCTTCAGAGAACCAACGGAAGAATTCAGCTGCATACAGAATCTCGCCCTTGGCATCAGCAAACACTTTCCCATTTTCGCGAGAGACCAAACGAGCAAGATCATCAGCCTCAGCAATCATGATTTCAAAAGCTTTGCGCAAGATCTCGCCTCGAGCACGCGCTGGCATTTTTGCGAAATTTGGAAATGCATTAGCTGCGGCATCAAGAGCAGCATCGACTTCGCCATCTCCGGCAACGGCAATCTCTGCGATGACAGAATTATCGCTAGGATCGTAAACTGGATGTCGCTTAGGGGTCGCAACCCATTCACCGTTGATATAAAGATCTGAACGAATCATCGTGCTCCCATGTTCCGCTTAAATGGATATTCCAAACTTCCAATAAAGGGCTTACTGCGAACAAGTCTATTCTCAAGACTGCCGATTGTGGACATCTCTAGGCGGATTACATCACCAGGATTCAAAACTTTATCCTGCTCTGCCCCGGATCCATTGCCTACTGTTCCCGAACCAAAAACTTCACCTACTTGCAATTGCTCATTCCATGATGCGTAGGCAATCATCTCTTCGAATTTCCAGTTCATGGCACTCGACGAACCATCAGTCCACATTTGGTCATTGACCCAACCCTGCATGGTGAGCGAATACGGGTTAGGAATCTCATCAGCGGTCACCAGGACCGGACCCAGAACATGTGCCCCGACAAAATCCTTACCCTTCGCGGGCCCCAGGCCCACGGTCATTTCCGCAGATTGGATTGCTCGTGCCGAGAAATCGTTGTAGATGGTGTACCCATAAATATGCTTACGCGCATCATCTTCTTTGATATTCAACCCAGATTTTCCAATAACTAAAGCAAATTCAAACTCTAAATCGAGAAATTCTGCATACTCTGGAAATTCAATGGCCTGCTTGTGCGCTCCGATACTCGATGGATTACCTTTGTAATAGACCGGACGGCGATACCACTCTTCGGGAATGGGTCGATTGAGTTTGGGAAAAACATTTAATAAGTGATCTTCAAACGACATAAAGTCTCTGAGCAACGGAGGTCTGCTGATTGCAGGCAACACCGTTACATCAGTGGCGTTGAAACGAACTGGTGCACCGTCAGGAGAATTCTCCGTGCCATTCTTAATGGCTGCTGAAACCGCCGCCTCAGCAAGCGCTCGAGATTCTTCGCCACCTTCGATAAACCGCAAAGCTGAAGGTGGACAGAGCAAAGTAGCCTGCTCTTCGGCTTGAGCGCCTGGCAACCCTTGCGAGAGCAGCAATGAGTGGGCAGCGGTGGTCAGGTCGATGACTAATCCAGAATCTGCATCGCCACTGACCAAGGCGCCAAGGTGCTGACGCCTTTTCCCCCCAATTACCGTCTCGAAAGAGAGTAACTTCATTAGCCGATTACCTGCTCGTAGATTTCACGCTCGCGCTTTTCTAGTAGCGGAACAATGATGCCTTCGATGATCTCCTTGAAGTGCGGAGTCTCGCGGTGAGCCACGAGAGCAGCCTCATCCTTGTAGATTTCATAGAGGCAATAAAGATTCTCATTCTGTGGATCGATATTTGCGTTGTACACCAAACAAGCTGGCTCATCAGCTTTCACGCGGGCGGCCATCTTCTGAAGTGCTTCACGTACTGCCGCGGAATTCCCCGGCTTTACGTAGTATCGAGCAATTAGTACTGCGCTCATTCTTATTCCTTGCCTCTCTTTTGTTAGTGGAACTGTCCGGTAGATAAAACTGGGTTATTTAACAAGTCATTGAGATTGTCACCAAGGAGCCTAGATAAATCTGACTCGGGTAGATAATCACAATAATCGCGCACGACCTCGATTGCCTGGGTGTAGGTCAACATATCTCGTGAGGCTGGAAAATCCGATGCCCAAAAAATACGTCGTGGACCGAAAGCGGAATAGATTGCCTTAAATAACGCTTGCGATTGTTTATAGGGAAAATCAAAGTTCTTACTGTTGTTGTAATTGAATCCTGAGATCTTCACCCCTATATTCGGCACCTTTGCACAGGCAAGGATTTCGTTAACTTCTGCTTGGTCATGCCCGGAGCCGGTGTTCTTTGGCATGCCCATGTGATGGAGCAAGAACGGAACGCTCGGATTAGCAATGGCAACATCACGTAGATCTGACAACCACTGTGGTGTAACCGCGAGTGAAGCTACAACTTGTAACTGCGCCGCTGTAGCAAAGAATTCTTTGCCTTCATCACTTCTAAACCAACCGTCATTCTTGGCTTCGACATAATGAGTGAAACCTTTTGCTTCATTCTTATCAATTTCGCGACGTAAACGTTCTACCGCCCCAGGAGTGTGATGGTCTTTCCGCCAACTGCAATCGACATCCACCCATGCTGTAATTCGATCTGGGTGTTTACGCGCGAAGTCAGCGACGTACTCGTTGTTATCCTCATTACCAAAGCCCGCACCACCAGCTCCGTCACCAATGCGTGCACATACAACCGAAGCTCGAGAGACCCCGTGAGTATCCATCTCGTATAACAACGCCTCTATAGAGCCTCGATGATCAGGGTCTGGAACAGATTTGTCGTAAGGCCAACGGCGCCAGGCATGACAATGGCTATCAGCAATCATCTATTTCCCAGATCTTCCCGCAACGACTCGATCAGTAATTTGTGCACGTGGCTCAGCGCCGGAATGCCAACGCTCTAACTCCTCCACCATCAATGTGAAGAAACGCGGTTGCGCCTCTTCGGTCATACCACCG
>JBEAMN010000031.1:0-3332 GCA_041165945.1 Actinomycetota bacterium | reverse complement strand
CCCAGCTCGATATGACGAAAAGAAGAGTTACGCCTAGGCTTTTTAACCTCACAGAGGCACGTTATCAGGGGGTGGCAAATGTCGAGCGCTCACGAGGCCTTCGCACGAGCAGAGCGAGAGTTCGAACTTCCTGCACCTGAACCGACATTAGATGATGTGCGTAGCGACTTAGCAAGAGCAATAGGTGATTTCGCGAATCAGAATTTTGCTGATCGATATGGGCCGTTAGTGGGCTCAGTTGTTGAAAATACGGCAGAACAGATTTTGAGAGATCTTGAGAGCAATGGGATGAAAGCCCGGACGGAGCTCACATTTGTTGCTCAGGAACTAGCGAACCGGATTCTTCGTGGCATCAACGGGTAATCTTGTCATCGTCTTGATTGCGGCGATTGTCATCATCATTACGATGAGTCGACTTTAGTTACCTTCTATTTAATTTAGTAGACCAGCGCCTGCGTTGTTGGTTGCAAGATATCTTCGACAAAGGTACTCGCACCTGCGATTTCTACCCCGGGCAACAACTGATCCTGAGTGATATTACGGCGCTTGGCACATTGAGTGCAGACTCGTATTTTTCCGAGTTCAAGAATCTGATCTCGAAGTTGCGAAAGTGGTGCAGCATGTTCAAGGTGAAACTCTTCAGCATGACCTGGAAGACCAAAAAGCGTTGCATCGCCAGTGAGCCAGAGAATCACTTCAGTCCCTGCAGCAACAGCAGTCGCTGCAACGGTGAATCCCTGTGAACAACGCTCAGCAGAATCTTGTCCGACAGTCACTTTTACAACGAGGGTTTTTGATGTCATGGCTGAAATCTACACGTAAATTGGTTAATTCCCCGTACTCTTTTCCTTATGCTCATACTCGATCTGGTATTTGCGGGAATCTTGGTGGTTTTCGCCTTTTTGATCTCGCTATTCCTCATCGGTAGATCGGCTCGTTCATTGCGAAAATTCCAGCAGGAGAAATCTGGCGACACAATGCGTCGTAAACTTATCTCCCGTAACCAAGTACGAAAGTTGGGCGATTGAGATGGCATTTACGCTACCTGAAGGGTTGCACCAAGAGCTCTACCCGTTGGCATGGTTAGTCGGCACTTGGCGCGGTAAAGGTCAAGGTGAGTATCCGGGAACCAAGCCATTCCAATTTGAACAAGAGGTCACCTTCAATCATGACGGTCGTCCATTTCTCAATTACTTTTCTCGCTCTTGGCTGGTCCAAGAAGATAGCGATGAACTGGTACCTGCAGCGCAAGAGACAGGATTCTGGCGAGTAAAGCCAAATAATGTCCTAGAAGTCATCTTGTCGCACAACACTGGAATTGCTGAAGGCTGGGTCGGACGCTTCGATGTCGCCAAAATTCAATTAGTGATGGATCAGAGTTACAGCGCACCCTCTGCAAAACAAGTCACAGGTGGAACTCGCCTTTATGGATTGGTTGAAGGCGAACTTTTCTACGCGTATGACATGGAGGCACAAGGCCACCAACTTCAAGCACATGTTTGGTCGACGATGGAACGCGTCGTAGTGTGAGTGCGCCAGAACCCCTTGCTTACATCATCCGTAATGAGATGGTTGAGTCGGCACATTACGGACATTTATTAATCTCTGAAAGTTCAGGGAAAAATATTTTCCACCGAGGTGATATCCATGCCTCAATTTTTCCGCGCTCTTCCATCAAACCAATTCAGGCACGGGCTATGGTCAAACTCGGATTGGATATCGATGCAAGACTTCTCGCACTCGTGATTGCAAGTCATTCAGGTTCAATTGAACATATCGCGGGGGTTCGAGAGATCCTGCACCTCTTTGGTTTGTCAGAATCGGCACTGCAATGTGCGCTCGATTTACCGTTGGGCGAGATTGAGCGAAAGCTCTGGGGTGAAAAACCTCCATCACAAATCACTATGAATTGCAGCGGTAAACATGCAGGGATGTTGGCTACTTGTGTAATAAACGGTTGGGAAACCTCGAACTACCTTGAGATGGATCATCCACTACAAATTGCGATAAAGAGTGAGATTGAAAGTGCTGCTGGAGAAAAGAGTGCAAATGAGACCTTCGACGGTTGCGGTGCACCCTTATTTGCAATTTCAGTCGCGGGTTTATCTCGAGCAATTCGTTCGGTTGTTGAGAGTGATGATTTTGCATCCAATGCGATTATCTCTGCTATGACTAGCCACCCGGAGATGGTTGCCGGAAGAGGAAGGCTCTCTGCGCTGTGGATGCGCGCATATCCAGGTCTGATTATGAAAGAAGGCGCGGAAGGTGTTCACATTGCAGGAATGCGTGAACATGGCGTTATTGTCTTTAAGGTGATGGATGGCTCGATGCGCGCTCACGATGTGATCATCCGCGGTGCGCTGGAGCGAATTGGTATTACCAGCGAAAACCAGACGTTAGTAGGAGCCACCATCTTCGGTGGACCAGCGCCCAAGGTCGCAATTCGCGCTGCTTTTTAAGTTCAGTAGACTAGGGAACGTGTCTTTAACTAATCCATTAGGTTCATTAGCTGACTTGGTACTCATCGTTGTCGGCATTGCACAGCTCGCGGCGCTGCTTTTTGCGCTCACTCATGCCGTGCGCATTAGAACAGATGCATTTGCTGCTGCAGGGAAACAGAGCAAGGTTTTCTGGGTTTCACTTCTTGCTGTTTCACTCGTGCTTCGTCTTACTATTTCCAGCCCGCTCGATCTCTTTGGCATCATTGCAACTATCGCGGCTATCGTCTACATCGTCGATGTCCGCCCTGCCATAAACGATATTCTCCGCGGTCCGCGTTGGTGAGACGAGCAATAAGAGTATGAAAACCACCGGCCGTATCGCGCAGTTGATGATGCACACCTCACCACTTGAGCAAACAGGCGCTCGCGATGCAGGTGGAATGAATGTTTATGTCGTAGAGACAGCAAAACGTTTGGCTAAATCTGGGATCGCAGTAGATATTTTCACCCGAGCAACTTCAGGAGCGCTACCACCTGTTGTTGAGATTGCGCCTGGGGTCGAGGTACATCACATAACTGCGGGGCCCTACGAGGGATTGACCAAAGAGGATCTGCCATCACAAATGTGCACAATGGCCTCCGAGCTTCTGCGTGTGGAAGCAAACCATCCTCGTGGCTATTACGACTTGATTCACTCGCACTACTGGATATCTGGACAGGTAGGACTTTTAGCATCGCAGCGCTGGGAAGTCCCGCTCGTACACACGATGCATACGATGGCGAAGGTAAAAAATTTAGCTTTGGCAGATCATGACCAACCTGAACCGGTTGCACGAGCGATTGGTGAAGAACAGATAGTCGCGGGAGCAAAGGCTTTAATCGCAAATACTG
>JBEAMN010000030.1:0-5270 GCA_041165945.1 Actinomycetota bacterium | reverse complement strand
GGTTGTGCTGACTTCAGCGCTCATGTTTGGGGCTCCTTCAACTCGTTACACCTCTATCTTGCCATATGAGGTAACGCCAAGCGCGCTCTAAATCTTCCCGTATCTCCCGCGCCGCCAAGTTATGGAAAACCTGAGAGAATAACGGCATGAGTATCACTGATCTCCTTCTGCTTGGGCGAGGAAGTGACCTTGCCAGCGAGCGAGGAGTCTCGTGTACCGGAGAGTTGCCAGCGCCTAGCGACCCAGAACTACAAGAGCGAGCCCGAATCGCTCGGGCAAAACTCGGTTCGTCTGCCTTCGTTCTAGGCCATCACTACCAACGCGATGAGGTAATCGAGTTTGCCGACGTGACAGGCGATTCATTTAAGTTGGCACGAGATGCGGCGGCTCGCCCGGATGCTCCATACATCATCTTCTGTGGCGTTCACTTTATGGCCGAAAGCGCAGACATTCTCACCTCACCGGAACAAAAAGTGATTCTGCCGGACTTGGCGGCAGGGTGTTCGATGGCTGACATGGCAAATTATGAACAAGTTGCTCAATGTTGGTCTGTACTGGAAGAACTGGGCATCGCAAATTCAACTACTCCGGTTACCTACATGAATTCATCGGCGGCAATTAAAGCCTTCACTGGTGAACAGAACGGAACAGTCTGCACCTCTTCTAACGCGCAAACCACACTCACGTGGGCCTTTGAACAAGGCGAGCGAGTTCTTTTTCTTCCGGATCAACACTTGGGACGTAATACTGCTGTACTGAAGATGGGCCTCACCGTTGAAGATTGCGTTGTGTGGAACCCTTGGAAGTCACGAGGTGGCCTAACTGATGAGCAAATTAGATCAGCGAAGATGATTCTTTGGCGAGGGCACTGTTCAGTGCACGCTCGCTTCTCTCTCGAATCCATGAACGAGGTTCGTGCCCGAATTAAAGGTGTAAACGTCATAGTCCACCCTGAATGCCAGCATGATGTTGCTATAAATGCGGACATCATTGGTTCCACAGAGCAGATCATCAAAACAATAAGTAATGCACCTTCAGGGAGTAAATGGGCTGTGGGGACCGAATTAAATCTCGTAAAAAGACTTGCCCAACACAATCCTGATAAGCAGATTGTTTTCCTCGATAAATCTGTCTGCTATTGCTCCACTATGAATCGGATTGACCTGCCTCATCTCGTTTGGGCAATGGAATCGCTGGTCGAGGGCAGAGTGGTCAATGAGATTAAAGTCCCCGAGCGAACCGCCCATTATGCGCGGGTGGCGCTCGACCGCATGTTGAGTCTTATCTAAGATTCACCCTAGAGTTCACCCCAGAGTTCAATTTGGAGATTACGAAAGCCCCGAGAAAGTTGAGCGTAAAGAGCGATGAGCGAAGAGAAGAAGAATAAACCGACGCCTAAGCGAAATGCGAAGAAGGTGACCCCTGCCCTTGCCCCAGCGGCAACCAAGGAGGCCAAGAAAGTTGAGCGTGAGAATGCTCGCCGTCGTCGCATGGAAATGCGTGAGCTCTACATGAAGGGCGATGAGCGCGCCCTACCTAAACGAGATAAAGGTCCAGTCAAAAAATTCGCCCGAGATTATGTTGATTCTCGCTGGTCTATTGCCGAGTTTTTCTTGCCGCTGTTGATGGTGGTTCTGCTGTTGACTGCCCTACCTAATGTCACTGTCAAGATCTTGGCCACACTCTTGATGTATGTAGTCGTGCTCATTTCAGTACTTGATGGAATCTGGATGGGTCGACAAATCAAAAAACATTGCGCCAGCAAATTTCCCAATGAATCAGCTAAAGGTGTCTCCATGTATGCATGGATGCGCTCTACTCAAATTCGCAGATTAAGAACGCCAGCACCGCAAGTTGATCGCGGAACCAAATTAATTAATGGTTAATTAGGGGCGCGGATTCGGGCTCACATCTTTCGCTGGATCGCGCTCGGCAATTGAGCCAATCGCATCATCAATCGCTCGCATCACATCTGCGCTGAGCTTGACGCCGGCAGCCTTAACATTCTCTTTGACTTGCTTTGCTTTAGATGCCCCAATAATTGCGCTTGAGACATTCTTGTTTTGTAGCACCCAAGCAATTGCAAGTTGAGCCATCGTTAGACCGCAATCACTTGCAATTGGCTCTAACTTTGCTACTTCGCGAAGAATGTCATCGTTCATCCAGCGAGAAATCATGGCAGCGCCACTCTTCTTATCGGTTGCGCGCGAACCTGCTGGCGGTTTTTTGCCTGGCAGATACTTTCCTGAGAGCACGCCTTGTGCAACTGGAGACCACACGATTTGGGCGATACCTTCACGCTCTGAGAGCGGCACAACCTCTGCTTCGATGACACGCCATAACATCGAATATTGAGGTTGACTGGACACAAAGCGATCGAACCCTAATTCTTTTTGAATAGTGAGCGCGCTTTGGATTTCACTTGCTCGCCATTGCGAGAAACCAATGTAATTGACCTTGCCTTGTCGAATTAAGTCATCAAATGCACGAAGCGTCTCGTCAAGTGGCGTTTCATAATCAAAACGATGGGCCTGATAGAGATCGATGTGGTCAGTTTGCAACCTCTTTAATGATGCGTGGACCGACTCCATGATGTGCTTTCGCGAGAGTCCGCGATCATTCTTGCCTGATCCGGTCGGCCAGTAGACCTTTGTGAAGAGTTCGTATGACTCGCGTCGCACTCCCTTGAGGGCTTTCCCTAGAACAGATTCGGCTTTGGTGCCGGCGTACACATCAGCAGTATCAAAAGTCGTGATGCCAGCATCAAATGCCGCATGGACACACTTGATGGCCTCCTCTGCGGCTACTTGAGAGCCATGAGTAATCCAATTTCCGTAAGAGATCTCTGATACATACATGCCGGAACGGCCAAGGCGTCGATATTCCATAGCGGCACATTACCCAAAGTGCTCGCTATTGCAACCAATTAGTGGCTATGCTCACCACCAACAATTGAATATTCTCAAAAATTTCCACTACGTGGGGGAAGTCCGGTGCAAATCCGGCGCTGACCCGCAACCGTAATACTTTCTGCTCTCGCATCAAGTGAGGGTTTTAAGTTGAGTCGGATTACCCACTAGAGGGAGAACGCCAAAACACCCGTCGTGGTTTGCGGGGCGGCCTTGATTAGAGTGTGGAGAACTCGCCCGCTCTTCTCTTTCCAGCCTTGTGGACCCTTTCTTGAAAGGATCCCAGTGTTAGTTTCACAAAGATTAGGTAAAAATCTCAGCGCACTTGCGCTTATTATCCTCGCAATCGCATTAAGCGGTTGTTCTAATACTTCCAATACTTCCAATACTTCCGGAGCGAGTGCCGAAAGTTCAGACTCCCCCGTCGGTTACCGCTACTGGGGCTATTCACAAAGTAGCGAAGATGGCAAAACCTGGATTACCGCCATGGAAGGTCCTGCAACCACAGATCCCCAAGATGGAACAGTCGAGGGATGGAATTACACATTGTCAGCTGAAGGTGTTGTCGATGCGCAGCCCCCCACGCTCACACCAGATTTCCAAACTCTCTGTGGCGCTACTGCGGAAAAAGATGATGTAAAACGAGTTGGATATGTCATCGAATTTGGTAATTCTGCAATTCATCCTGAAGGTGATATCGCTCCACCATCGCTGCAAGGGTGCGTATCAGTTCCTATAGATGCTTCCGGTATCGATGTACTGAACGCTGCAACAGAGGTTCGGGCTGGCGAGGGAGGATTCATTTGCGGTCTTGCAGGTTTTCCCTCCAAAGATTGCGGCGCAGATCCCATTCCAGTACCTGAGTCAATCCGTGAATAACTGAAGAACGATGAAAGTTAGATGGTCGATGTGAGGACGTTACATCCGCTTGCTTGGTGGAGTTGGGGCATATCGCTTGCAATTGCCACTAGTCGAGCAGGAAATTTTTGGCTGCTGGGGGGAATTATCTTCGCCGCCATAATTGTTACGTTCTCACGTCGCTCTGACGACCCCTGGGCCAACGCGCTCAGCGTCGGAATCAAAATTGCTTGTATCGCTCTGCTCTTGAGGATGTTTATAGCAATTCTTTTTAGCATTCCAGAGCAAGGGAAAGTCCTCTTCACAATTCCCCGAATCAAACTTCCGGAGTGGCTGGCTGGAATTTTCCTGGGCGGAGATGTCACGCAAGAACGACTGCAATTTGTTTTACTGGAGTCACTCACAATCTTTGCCTTGGTTGTCGCAATCGCCGCAGCTAGCTCACTTGCCAATCCAAAGCAGACGTTACGTGCGCTACCCGGAGTACTTCACGAGGCAGGGGTCGCCTTAATCATCGCCACCACGCTGATACCGCACTTTGTGATGAGCGTAAAACGAATCCGACAAGCGCGTGCGCTGCGCGGGGATGAAGAAAGGTTTGGATTCAAAAAAACTTTAGTTCCACTCTTTGAAGAGGCGCTGGAGCGGGCTTTGATTCTTGCCGAATCAATGGAGGCCCGCGGTTATGGACATAAAACGGAGGATAGATATCGGTTATTTCCCACCTTGGCCATGTTTGCAGGACTGTTAGCGCTCCTCTACTCAATCATCTCTCTAGTGATTGGCAATAGTTATCAGATTTCTCTCACCCTTTCTTCAACACTAATTATCTTTTCGCTGTACTTAGGAAATCGAAATAATTCCCGGACAAAATACCGCCCACAAAAATGGGGGTTCCGTGAAACCTTCGTATTGATAATGGGAGTTATATCGATTGTTGTCGCTGGCGCCTCTTTCACTCTGTTATTAGCAATCCTCCTATTTTTGGTTGCTCTTGCTCCAATGTTGGTTACACGTCGTGAAAGTGTCCTGACATGATTAGATTCAATAACGTAACACTCATCTATCCCTATGTTCAGCGAACAATTTTTGAAGACCTTTCATTCGAAGTTCCCGAAGGCGAATTTGTTCTAGTCATGGGTGATACAGGGGCCGGAAAATCGACCTTATTAAAATTAATGAACGGGCTAGTGCCACACCACACCGGTGGCATCTTCTCCGGCTCGATCATGGTCGATGGCAAAGATACTGCGCTCCATAAACCCCGAGATCTAGTAGACGTGATTGCTATCGTTGGTCAAAATCCAGCTTTGGGTTTTGTCACGGATACCGTAGAAGAAGAATTAGTTTTTGGAATGGAATCCTTAGGTGTAGCACCTGAGGTTATGCGTAAGCGAGTCGAAGATATGCTCGACCTGCTCGCATTGACCCCGTTGCGACAGCGCAAACTTAGTTCGCTGAGCGGCGGTGAAGCGCAAAGGGTTGCAATCGCCTCGGTCTTAA
>JBEAMN010000029.1:0-3958 GCA_041165945.1 Actinomycetota bacterium | reverse complement strand
GCAGCAACCCGAGACACGATTGTTCTCCAAGAGAATAACTTCTTCGGGTCATTCAATACATCCAAGAAGACCACCAACGTTGTTATCAATAGCACCGTTAACAGCCTTATGGGCATGGGCTTCTGGTACTACAACGATGAAGCCGATATCGTAAGAAATACCGATTTCGGAACTTACACAATCACAAGCCGTAAGCCTCTCACCGTCAAGATGACCGTGAAGCCAGGCCGTGTTTGGTCCGATGGAACCCCGATCACTGCAGTTGATCTGCTTCTCTCGCACGTGATCTGCTCACCAGATTATTCAAAGGCTGCCGGAATCGGCGATCCTTCGAAGTCTGGTGATACTGCATTTGAGTCAACCTGCTACACCGGTACCTACGGCAAGTTGGTTACCAAGGCGCCAGTAATTTCAGGTGACCGTATGTCATTGACTTTGGTCTTTGATTCACCAACTCCTGACTACCAGCTATATCTTCCTGGTCCATCAGCAGTTCATGGTCTCGTCTTGATGACCGATGGCAAGAAGGGTGTAAGCACCAACGCCTCGCTCAATCGAAATGCGAAGACCAAGTTCTACAACGCATATGTCAACAAGGACACCGCTTACCTCAAGAAGTTGGCAGCATGCTGGAACACTTGCTACGACATGAGCGAGACCAATGCGAGCACAAACTCACTTGCATACATCTCAAACGGTGGTTTCATCGTCAGCAAGATTGTCAAGAACAACAGCGTGACCTTGGTCCGAAATACCCGTTATAACTCAGGTCCAAAGTTCACCGGTAACGTGCAAACCGTCATCATCCGATCAATCGATAACCCGACTGCAGCGCTTCAAGCGTTGAAGAACAAGGAAATCGATGTTTACTCGGGTCAGGCGACTGCAGACCTTGCTAGCCAGCTTCGTGCGATGCCTGGCATTCGAACCATCGGTGGAAACGCCAATGCGTGGGAGCACGTCGACCTACGTTTCGACAGCACATTTGGCGAGAAGGACACTTACAACGGTGTATTCGCCGATAAGGGCAGCGCAGCCGCTAAGGCAAAGGCACTCGATCTTCGTAGAGCCTTCCTCCTTGCCTGGCCACGCGATGAAATCGTTGAGAAGATCTATCAGCCAATTAACCCAAGCACAAAGGTGATGAACTCGATCTTCTACTTCCCAGAGCAACCTGCCTACAAGCAAGTTGTTGCTAACAACGGTTCTGACTACTACACCGAAGGAACTCAAGCAGAGCGCACTGCACGTGCACTTGAATTGGTTAAGAAGCATTATCCAAGTGCAAGCGCTACAACTGCAGGCTTTGATGTGAAGTTCAACTGGGGTACCCCAACAAACGCACGTCGTGTCTCGACAATCGCACTTGCTAAGGCAGCTCTTGCTAAGGCAGGTATCAACCTCATCGCTCCAGGAAATGCAAACTGGAACGCAGAGCCGATTGTCTCTTCTGAGTATGACGGCCAGATGTTTGCTTGGGTAAAGACCACTATCTCGCAATCGATTGGTTGCAATGGTTATACCTATGAGGAGAACTACACGGGCTATAACGCAGACTCGGTGATCAAGCCACTCTGCGATCCTTTGGTTGAAGAGCCACAGGAGAACTCGCTTGTGATCAAGAACCTCACTGCTATCGAGAAGAAGATGCATGATGATGCATACGGACTCTCGGTTGCACGCCATGCAAACGTTGTCGGTGTGAATGAAGACCTTGACGGTATCCGTCTTGGCTTCTACCCACAGATTACGTGGAACTTCTGGGAGTGGAAGTTCACCAAGTAACAACTGATCGAGGCTGAATCAGCCTCGAAATAGAGGTGGCCGGTCACGGCGATGTCGTGGCCGGCCCTTCTTTATGGATCTGTTGCGCTAACCTTGCGCATTGTTTCAACGGCATTGTCTTTAGTCTGAGGAGTTCGATTTGTTCGGATTCATAGCTCGGCGCATCGGCGTCCTCATCGTCATTCTTTTCGGTTCCAGCTATCTCCTTTATAACCTTCAGGCTCTCTCGGGTGATCCTCTTGCGGATTTTCGAACGAGTCGGGATCCTGAAGTCGAGTCTCAGATCAAGGCAACGATCGAGCAGTTGCGCCTTGATGTGCCAGCGCCACTTCGATATTTCATCTGGCTTCGAGGAGTCCTTGGGATATTTGTTGGACAACCAGATTTTGGAAAGGTGAGGACCGGAGAACCAGTAGGAGAGCTCCTCATGGATGCGATCCCAGTGACAATCCGCCTTGTCTTTGGCGCAACAATCATTGCCATACTCCTAGGCATCACAATCGGTGTTGTCACAGCGCTTCGTCAGTACAGTCGCTTCGACTATTCGATGACCTTTATTGCATTCTTGATGTTCTCGCTGCCGATCTTCTGGGTGGCGGTATTACTCAAAGAGTTCATGGCTATCCAGTTCAATAATTTCCTCTCTGAACCCAATATCCCTACTACGTGGATCATTGGGATATCAGCCTTCATAGCGCTCTTTTTTGGAGCCATACTTGGGCGAAGCAGGAGAACTTTCTGGATCGGATTCCTTGCTTCAGGTCTATTCACTGCAGTACTTCTCGCTGTTATTGATGCTCGCGGATGGATTCTGGAACCTGGTATTGGGCCAGTCATTTTCGCTCTGCTCGCTCTCCTCATAGCTTTCGGTGTTACCCAAATTTCCATGGGTGTTGGTCATAAACCTTCGCTCTATGCCTCACTATCAGTTGCAGTAGTTGGAGCAATCTCTTATTTCCCGATGCAATCTCTCTTCAAACGCGAGAGCCAGGTTCCCGTTCTTTTCGGTGGCCTCGTTGTCGCGTTGATAGTGGCCGGAATTGCCACAGTGGCCTTCGCGCGTATTGATCGAGGCCCGGTTTATCGAACCGCCTCGATTACAGCGTTCATCATCGGAATCATCATGATCGTTGATAAGTTGATGCAGACCTGGGGTCCCTATGTCTCCAGTGGTGAAGTCCAGTATCGACCGGTTCCAACGATTGGTGAGCGAAATCCACTCATTGAAACTAATGATTTCTGGGTAGCTTTGCTCGACACTCTTTTGCATATGTTCTTACCGACAATTGCGCTAACTTTGATCGGATTTGCTGGTTATGTCAGGTACACAAGAGGAACCCTCCTTGATGTTTTAAATCAGGATTACATTCGAACTGCCAGGGCAAAGGGACTTAATGAGCGCACTGTTATCATGCGCCACGCATTTCGAAATACGATGATCCCGATCGTCACACTTCTTGTTGTGGATTTTGCTTCTGTTGTCGGTGGCGCACTCATCACTGAGAATGTCTTTGCCTGGCGAGGTATGGGAACACTCTTTAGACAAGCTATCGGTACTTTTGACCTCAACCTCTTGATGGGTATCTTCTTCGTGACCGCCACTCTTGCTCTCGTTGCAAATCTTGTTGCAGATCTCCTCTATTCGGCCCTCGATCCCCGAGTGCGTGTAGGAAGTGGTAAGTCATGAGCGACGACGTAAAGCAACCTGCTGATAGTGCTGACATGAAGTCAGACATTTTCTCCAAGGAGACCGAGGGATTAAGCCAGGCCCAAATCGTAAGGAAGAGGTTTTTCCAACATAAGGCCGCGATGACCTCACTCTTTGTTCTTTTAGGGATCATCTTCTTCGTTTTCTCTGCACAGTCCATCTCACTTGGTCCCGTCAAATATCCAGGATGGTGGAAATACGATTACGAGCAGATTTCGGATCTGCGTATTGCAGAGTGCTCTGGGGGAGTCGTGGGTTGCCCTAGTTTGGATGTATTCCCTTCATTTATTGATGGAACCCCGATGCAGATTGGTGAGCATCCATTTGGCCAAGACGATATCGGTCGAGATTATTTTGCGATGGTGATGCGCGGAGCCCAGAGATCACTCTTGGTTATGGTCATCATCGGAACTCTCGGTGCGGCTCTCGGAACGGTGATCGGAGCTATTGCTGGATTCTTCCGAG
>JBEAMN010000028.1:0-8736 GCA_041165945.1 Actinomycetota bacterium | reverse complement strand
GATCTACCCAACCGATTCGTGAGTGCCGCAGGAGAGAGCGCAGGTGTAAATCAAACCTAGACCGCGAAGGTGAATGGCAAACCATGGTTCGTCTCCCACTTCTACGGCCATGTCGATTTGGCAGGAATAAACAAGAGCGCGATGGATGAAATCGAACTTTCCCTAGATGGGAAGGTCTTTCAAACAATCACTCTCAAACCAGGAATAGGTTCACAGGTCGGGTCGAAAAATATGGTCGCAAACTCCATTCAGCGAATTTTGGCTGCGCCAGATGGATGGGTCACAGTGGCACATATGGAACCTGCATTCCCGGAGGGTTTATAAACGATGTCTGAATTGGCTCTAGGAGCAGGATTACGCGGGAAAGTTGCGATAGTGACTGGTGCCTCAAGTGGCATCGGAAGAGCAACTGCGCTGCTCTTTGCCAACGAAGGGCTTAAAGTTTGCGCGACGGCACGAGATAGCGAGGGATTGAAGGCGCTCGAAAAAGAGATGCCTGCTGGTGACCATATGTATCGAGTCTTGGATCTCCAAGATGTAAAAGGGTGTGAAGCCTTAGTTGCAGAGGTAGATCAGCACTACGGAAGTATCTTCGTCCTTGCACATATAGGTGCCTATCTGCGTCGGAAAGATCTCTTTGAGGTGACTGAAGATGATTGGGATGTACAACTCGATGTTAATTTACGGGCCACTTTCTTTCTCAATCGTGCTGTTGGAAAGGTGATGATTGACAAGAAGATTCCCGGTCGAATCATTAACTTTTCATCCTCTTCGTGGATGATTGGGCCAATGAAGGGCTCTGATGCATATGTGGCATCAAAGGGCGGCGTCGTCTCGCTTGCCCGAGGTTTCGCACGACAATTTGGTCCGCACGGGATTCGAGTGAATGTCATTGCGCCTGGGCAGATCAACACGCCTATGCAGCATGTCGATAATGATCCAAAGATTGTTGCTGATGCTGCCGCTGCCTGCCCGCTGCGACGAATGGGTGAGCCGGAAGAGCTCGCCAGAACCACTTTATTTCTTGCATCGGATAATGCTTCATTCATCCATGGCGCGACTATTAACGTCAGCGGTGGCGGATTAATGTACTAGCGTTTTCCCGCGAGAATCTTCTGTGGGTTATTTTCAGTTAAAACTTTTATTTGCGCATCGGTCACACCAGCAGCTTTAAGTTTAGGTAGGAAGTGTGTAATCAGGTGGGCATATCCATTACCGCCATGAATCGCTAACCTCGAGCGAGCGGCGATATCGGTGCTGATCAAAATCTTTTCTATATAACCTTCATTAATGAGCGTGGCAATGGATTGAGCGCGCAATTCATCTGTTTGCTTATCGAACTGACCCACAGCATCGTAAGCAATCCACACTCCACGTTTGAGGAGTTTGCGAGAGTAATTCAAATCTCGATTTGTATCACAGTGGCCGATAATGGTGATATCAAGGTCTGCACCGGCGGCTTCCAAGATATTTAATTGGTCAATTCCAATTTCGGTGAAGAGAGCATGTGTTCCGATAGGAACCCCGGTCTCTTTTTGTGCATGGGCTGCCGCTTCAAGGACTCGCTTTTCAGTCGGTTTGATTGCGCGATGATGAGTACCAAGCTCGCCGATAAATCCCGCTTTGATTGAGGTGCCTGGCAAGCCTTCAGTTATGTGAGTAACCAGTCTCTTGGTGATATCAGCGGTGCTCATCGAGTGGAGCCATTCGGGGTAATAGACATCCCAATAGAAACCAGTTCCGGCGACGATATGAACCCCGGTCTTCCTCGAGATGTACTCCAATTTATCGGGCTCAGGATGGAGGCCATAGATTGTCTGATCCACCATCGTCCCGCCACCAGCAGCTTTGAAGAGTTCTACCTCTTTCACCATCGTGTCAGGTTCAAGAAGGACCATCTCTGCGCTCCGCCGAACATCGTAGGTGTCAACGATGAGATGTTCGTGGGGGAGAACCAAACCAAGTTGATCAGCCGGTACGGGACCCAGAACGGTATTTACCAATTGAGAATTAGTCATTGCCTCCGCCTAACTGGTTAAGGAGCGTGAGTGATTCTTCAATCAAGATTCGACTTGCCTCTGGCGCAAAGGGAGCGGGATGACCATAACCACGTTGCGCGACTGTGGGCTCATATCCACCCCATTGATACTCCTCAGGTGTCGATACATAACCGAGAACGCCCTGGCAATATCCTGCAAATAAGGTGGTTGCAAAGGGAGATCGCCGGCGAACTTCAGCGCCAATCTCAGTGAATAATTCACCAGGAGTTCCTACGATTGCACAATCACCTAAGCGCGCAACCCAAATCTCTCCCGGAATCTCCTCAGGTAGTGGCCCTAACGCAGCCATCTTCAACATCTCGGTAAGCCAGGAGATGTGGTAGCGAATTGGATTGAGTACATCACGCTCTGCGCCAGCCTTCTCTTTAGCGACGTAATCATTAGACCGCTCCTGCAACTCCCGTTCCATATCGGCCACCGTCAGCGATGGATTAAGTGGAAGGCTGAGCACCTTTCTTTTAGCAAGGATTGGTTGAGCTCCCTGCGGATTTCTCGCCTTTCTGCGATATAGCGAGATCGGAGTGACTGAACCATAGGCGATATGTTCGATATCTATCTCACGGGGGTCCTTATCAACAACTGCGTGGACCGCCTCCAGCGCAAGGCGATGTCCGAAAGCAATCTCTGGTCCAGGATGATCAAAAAAAGCTTCGAGGGGAAGGATATTTCCAGCAGCTCCTTGGAAGAAGATGCAGGTGCCACCGCGAAGCATCTCTACTTGATTACGTAGCGGCCCAAGAAAATCGCTACCCGCGTAAGGAACCTCTCCGCCGAGGACTACAGGATGGCAACCAAAACCAATCAGCGTGGCAATTGCGCTGCCATCGTGAGCATCGATCCGGATTGTTGGAACTTCTTCGTCGATGAAGTTCTCTTTATTCCAGCCAAGGATTGTTCCACCCTTACCATCGCGTTCTCGCCGATTGACAGCGATACCTGGAGCGGTACCAGTGCCGCCGGAGATGCGCGCAGGTTGCATTCGCGAAATTGCTTTGACGCACGCGCTTGCGTAGTCATAAGGGATCTTTTCAAAATATGCATGCTCAGCATCAGTCAGCTGGGCAAATTCTCCATGGAGTTTCTCGCCCTCTTTTCGAGGCCATAGTCCAGCATGGGTATGGCTGGAGTTGAGAAGTATGTTGTCATAAGGAATTCCAGTGGCAGTAACTATCGCTTTTCGGACTCGGTCAGCAAAGTATGTATCCAGATTTGTAACATCAGCAGCTAGAACTGCGATGATGTAATCGTCGTTTTGAATGACACATGCTCGAACTTGGCAAGAATCGATGGAATCTCGAACTGCTACGGCACGGCGAACGAAACCTTGTGGATCTGATGGCAATGGGGGTTCTATCGAGACTACTGCTGCACCTGCGCGAAGACCTGACATTTACTCCTCCTTTGATGTACCGTAGTACGCACAAAGACTTATTGGCAACGTTTTTTCTCACTATTTGAAGAGGTTCTGATGTCACGAACTCGAGCTCGACGATCAGTCTTTGCTGTCCCGGGCAGTAGCGAAAAGATGATTGGAAAAGCGCTGGAATTCCAGGTCGATCAGATTTTCTTAGACCTTGAAGATGCGGTCGCTCCTGATGCAAAAGGAGTTGCTCGTGAATTGATAAGTTCGGCAGGGCAGAAGAAATTCAAAGCCCCCACTATAAGTGTGCGTATAAATGCGTTGGATAGTCAGTGGTTTGCCGAAGATGTCGAAATGCTCAAATCTGGTGTTGCACATTGGATTGATTCAATCATCGTGCCGAAAGTGCACCGAGAAAGTGATGTTGCAGAGGTAGCCCAATTACTTTCTCAAATCGAGAGCATGGTGGGGCGAGAGCAAGGCAGTATCACTATTGATGCACAAATTGAGAGCGCACAAGGATTGGTCAACTGTGAAGAGATTGCCCAATCTCCCAGGGTAACTTCGTTGAATTTTGGTCCTGCTGACTTCATGGCTGACCTTGGCGCGAGCGCAGAAGAGGTTACCTCCAACGAATATGCGTTGATGCGAGTTCTCGTTGCTGCTCGAGCTGCTGGAGTGGCTGCTATCGACGGACCAACTTTAGAAGTTCGCGATATTTCAAAGTTTGAAAAATCAGCGGGCATCTCCTCAACGATGGGCTTTGATGGAAAGTGGGTCTTGCACCCAGATCAAATAGAGGCATGTCATCGAATTTTCACTCCAACCCAAGTTCGTTTCGACGAGGCTGCGATGCTTCTTGAGGCTTATGAATATTTCACCTCACAATCGGGCGGTGCAAAAGGGGCGACTATCTATAAGTCAGCGATGATCGACGAAGCCTCTCGGAAAATGGCGCTCGCCGTGTTGAGTAGAGGTGAGGCTGCTGGCCTGGTGCAGTCACGTCACTTTTCACCAGGGGATTAAGAGCAATCAAAAGCGGGACGTTGTGAGATCATTTTTCTTCAAATGAGACATTCCTTCTATTGCAGCGCTAATTCGATCAACTGCGGCGGTGAAAATCTGCTCACCTTTCTCTCGAGTCGCCAGAAGAGGATTACCGATAATCCCCGCTTTGCTATCTCGCTTGAGATCTAAAGGGATATTTAAAAATCCGGGTTGGCGAAAATCAATACACGACCAGGGTGTCGGCTGCTTTGGCATATCGATGATGGCCTTCTCCATATTGACATCCTCAGGTCGTAAAAATAATGCGAGCGAAGTCTCCATCTCGCAAGCATGACCCATGCCACCAATCTCAGATTCGCCCACCTTGATGAGAACATCCGTGATGGTCTGCCAATAGGAGAGCGCAGGAATTGAGATACCTAGCTCCTCGCCAATTTTGGAGACGGTCGCGGTGAGGTTGCCGATATTTCCACCATGTCCATTAAGAATTATGAAGCGATAGAACCCATGAGGTTTGAGTGAAGCGATAGTCTCAAAAAGAATGCTCGTAAAGGTCTCATTCTTTAGCGAGATAGTTCCAGGAAATCCGAGGTGGTGTGGAGAGGTACCCCACCAGATGGGAGGAGCGACCAGCACTCGCTGCTTTCCGCCTTGAGTAATCTTTTCGGCAACTGCGCGCGCAATAGCATCAGAGTTATAAATATCTGTATCAATAGTGAGATGAGGTCCATGCTGTTCTATGGCACCAGTCGGGATGATGATGAATGTGCTCTCACAATCGAGTTCTGCAATCTCTGTCCAGGAGAGCTTCTCCCATGAAATTCTCTTACTCATCATCATCGCTCTAGTTTAGTAGAATTGACCTATGGCGATAAGAGTCACCGTACGCGTGAAGCCAGGTGCATCTCGAAATAAGGTTCGAGGTAGCTTTGGCGACCCGCCTGCGCTCGTAGTAGCGGTATCAGAGCCGGCAATCGATGGCCGGGCATCCACTGCCGTCTGCCGAGCAATTGCCGAAGCCGTTGGTGTTTCATTATCGAAAGTCTCGATCGTGATGGGTCAGACTAGTCGTACTAAGGTCGTTGAAATCAACGACAACGATCCACAAATTCAGAGAAAAATTGCGGAGTTACTCAAAAGCGAGGAGTAGAACACTGAGGAAGATTGCATTCGCTTCACCATCTAGTGGCGTGTATCCATATGTGATTGCGATATTTGCTGCGCTACTTCTCATTTCCAATATTGGTGCAGTCAAGTTGATTGAATTTGGTCCATTTATTACAGATGGTGGCGCCTTTCTTTTTCCGCTGGTTTACATTGTGGGCGATGTGCTTTGCGAGGTGTACGGATTAAAGGCAGCGCGACGAGCAATCTTTCTCGCATTTGGTCTTTCAATTCTCGCGTCACTTACTTTTTGGGCGGTTCAAGCTGCACCACCGGCTGAAAGTTGGGGGAATCAAGCGGCATTCGAGGCAGTCCTTGGCTTCCTGCCTCGGATAGTCCTCGCTAGCGTCTGTGGATTCCTCGTGGGACAGCTACTCAATGCATATGTATTGGTCAAGATTAAAGAGCGAACCGATGAGAAGGCGCTCTGGTTCCGACTCGTTGGTTCTACCGTCGTTGGAGAATTCGCAGACACTCTCACTTTCTGCACAATCGCCTTTTATGGCGTTATCACTGGAGAGGAATTCTTCAGGTATCTCATACTTGGTTATGTGTATAAAACTGCGCTAGAAGTCTTACTTCTGCCAGTCACTTATCGGGTCATCGCATTAATCAAGCGGGTGGAACCGACCTATCATCGCGAAGGGTAATAGCGAGCCAGGAAATCATCACGGAAATCTTCATAATTATCCTGATCTAAATGTTCTCGAATTTTATCGACTAGTTTTACTGTGAAATGCACATTATGAATTGTGGTGAGTGTAGAACCTAAGATTTCCTTACTCTTAAAAAGATGATGTAAATAGGCCTTTGTGTAATGGGCACAGGTGTAGCACGTGCAGCTCTCATCAATCGGTGAAAAAGCAGTTCGATTCTCGGAGACTGTTAAGTTAAATCGCCCGCTGGGTCCATAGACCGCACTTGTACGTGCATTACGGGTGGGCGCAACACAATCAAAAGTATCAGCGCCGCTCTCTACCCCGCGAAAGAGATCATCGGGTTCGCCAATCCCGAGTAAATGTCGAGGTTTATCCTCAGGTAATTCATCGGTCACCCATGAAACGATTCGGGTAAGCGCGCTCTTGTCGATGGCCCCGCCAATTCCAAACCCATCAAAATCTAAGGCAGCAATGCTCCGCGACGCCTCTTTTCGTAAATCCTCGTACTGCGCACCTTGAATTACCCCAAAGAGCGCTTGATATGGCTTGCCAACCCTCTCGTTGGTTAAGCGTTGATGCTCCGCAATGCACCGGTGTGCCCAGGCAAGAGTTCTATCAAGAGCGATCTGTTGATACTCCTTTGTATTCATCAAAGTGGTGCATTCATCAAAGGCAAAAATAATGTCGGCACCGATTTGATGTTGCACTTGCATAGAGACTTCCGGAGTAAATCGGTGCATAGAGCCATCAAGGTGTGATTTGAATGTGACCCCATCGTCATCTACATGTGCCAACCGAAGTTTTGGCGATTGAATGACATCATCGGCGGTAACTTCACCAGGATCCATTGCAAGAGTTTTCTTAAATCCCACACCGAGTGAGAGCACTTGGAATCCGCCACTGTCGGTGAAGGTCGGTCCCCGCCAGTTCATAAATGAACCCAATCCACCTGCCTGGTCCAAGATTGCTGAACCTGGCTGTAAGTAGAGGTGGTAGGCATTTGCCAGAACCGCTTGTGCACCGCTCTCGCGCACCTGTTCGACCGCAAGGGATTTGACTGTGGCCTTGGTGCCAACCGGGATAAAAGCAGGAGTTGCGATTGCCCCATGAGGGGTGGTGATGGTGCCCCGTCGCGCCCGAGCATGCGCGCCTCGACCATTGCCCTTGATGGCAAAACCCCAGTTTTCCCGCTTCACTGTCGGCAATCTACCGGGATACCTCTGGCTCACCTGGCTCAGCGCGCCATTTACGCTGGTTGCGGCAATTTCGGTGGTGGTCTTGCCCCTATATAGAGGAGTAAGTTGCTCTGCATGCTACCGCCCGGTAGCGCGGCAAGGGGGTCAGGTTGAGCAGCGAGCTACTGGAGAGCGCCTCTTCAGGAGTCGTTGGTCGTAGCCCTCGCCAATTAGCATGGCGCCGCTTTCGCGCAAATAGAACGGGACTCATCACCCTCTCGATTGCGGTCTTTCTTATCTTCTCAACAATGTTCGCTCCGCTTTTGCGAACTCTCTTTGGCCTGGATCCCCGAGCTCGATATAACGACTTAATGAATAGCCAGGGATTTCCAACCGGTGGCTTTAATGGGATCAGTTGGGCCCATCCACTTGGACTTGAGCCTGGTATTGGTCACGACCTCCTTGCTCGCCTACTTTTTGGAGCGCGCACTTCGTTCTTTGTTGCGCTCATCGTCACCATCTCAAGCGTGAGTATCGGATTGATTATGGGAATTCTGATGGGGTACTTCCGGGGTGCGGTGGATTCCACGCTCGGCCGCTTCATCGATTTCCTCCTAGCCTTCCCAGCATTTTTTATGATTGTCGCGTTGAGTTTGCCCATGGTGCAACGCCTGGAGGCAACGGGGATAGTTGAAGGAAACTCGGCGCGCATGACCTATTTGGTGCTCATTCTGATTTTCTTTGGTTGGCCATATCTTGCCCGCATCATGCGCTCACAGGTGCTCTCAATCAGAGAGCGCGATTACATCTTGGCTGCACGCGCATTGGGCGCATCCCAACGGAGGATCATTTTCAAGGAAATCTTGCCAAATCTATGGACGGTTGTGATTGTTTACCTCTCGCTCTCGCTTCCGGGATATCTCACAGCAGAAGCGGTCTTCTCCTTTCTGGGCCTTGGCGTTCAACCACCTGATGCCACGTGGGGTCTGTTGATATCTGACTCCATCAAATATGTCATTAATAACCCCACCTATTTCTTTATCCCTTCAAGTGCCCTGATTCTTGTGGTGCTTACATTCAACTTGCTCGGTGATGCGGTGCGCGATGCGCTCGACCCACGGAGTGAGGTTAGCTAAACGAGAATTACCGTTGGCAACAGCTGAGTCAATGGTAGATAACTAAATACCAACTAAATAACACCGAATACATATCCATCGTTGAGGAGGAATATGTTCAAGAAACAAGCGGGTTCGTCCCGCAAGGGGCGCCGCGCGTTCTCTGGAGTAGTAGCGCTCTCGCTGCTCACCGGA
>JBEAMN010000027.1:0-3078 GCA_041165945.1 Actinomycetota bacterium | reverse complement strand
ATGCTCGCTCTTTACTTTTGCTGCAAGAGCTTCAACATCTCGATTCTCACTTACATCGCACACATATGGAAAAATTCGATCAGAATTCTCTTGTGCAAGTAAATCTAGATCCGACTTGCTTCGCGCTACAGCAATAACTTTATATCCAGCATTTGCAAGTCCAAGCGCCATTTGGCGACCAAGACCTTTGCTGGCTCCGGTGACTAGAGCGAGTTGATGTTCTGACATTTCTTTTACTACTTCTTGCCCGCGTTGGTCCGAAGGTTGAATACCTCACGTACCTCACTTGAATCCACTATTCCATCAGCATTGAACTCCATGAGTGGCGCCATGTACTCGCCCCACTTATCGTGAATTTCAGTGTGCCAGAGGCGATCCCATGCATCTGGATCTGAAATTTCAGAGTAGAGAAAGAGCACAGGATCATTTTCAAAAATTGTTATTTGAGCTATTCCTTGACGCTCAATCTCAGCTACTAATTCTGGCCAAATCTCATCATGATGGCGCTTGTACTCTGCTAAACCGCCTGGCTTTAACTTCATGGTGAACGCTCTTTTGATCATTTTTTCCTCTTTCTCTCTGTAGTGCCGATTTCTTCTATTACTCGTTAATTAACTTGATTAATTCTGCTTCGTCAACCTCGGATACTTCGCGTCGAGTCTCTCCATTTTTAATTACATAGATACGATCACAGAGATTAGTTAATTCTGCGATTTCCGTCGAGCGAAATAAGACGCCTTTGCCCGAATCAGCAATCTCTCTAATGAGGCGGAAGAGCTCTGACTTTGCCCCAATATCCACCCCTCGCGTCGGATCATCTAAAAGGACGAGTCGAGGGTTGATTTCAAGCCATTTGCCGATGACCACCTTCTGCTGATTGCCACCCGAAAGATTGCCTACTCGAATATCTACATGTTCGGTCTTCACTCCAAAACGCTCAACCAATCGCTTTGCGCGCGTTGCCAATCCACCTTTGGAAATCAGGGCAGTCCCATGCTTATGCCCGCCCACTGCAACATGTGAGAAGTTATCCGCAACACTCCGTTCCATCATCAAACCAACACGCTTTCGATCAGCTGGGACAAGTGCGACTTTATCGCGCACTGAATTTTGAGGAGAAATTGATGAGCACTCCTTCCCCTCAAGAAATATCGCGCCACCTGACTTTGGTTTGGCACCAAAAAGCGTTTCGAGTAATTCATCGGCCCCTGAACCAATAAGTCCGGCAACTCCAACAATCTCACCGGCGCGCACATTGAGTGAGACATTTTGGATTTGCCCATAATTCTTCAAATTTCTAACATCGAGCAACATTTCACTCTGCGAATGAGCACCATCGCGTCGCTCTGCTTTTGCTATACGGTGAGATTTCTCTTCACCGACGATTCCAGCAATTACGGTGGTCCGATCCAATTCTTTGGTTGGACGCGAAAATACTAATGAACCATTGCGCATAACCGAGATTTGGTCTGCTACAGAAAAGACTTCATCGAGTCGGTGAGAAACGTAGAGCACAGTGGTGCCCTGTGCCGGCAGTTGCCGCACAAGCTCGAGTAATCGATCGCTTTCGCGGGCGTTGAGCGCCGAAGTTGGTTCATCGAGAATTAATAGCTTCGGTTTTTCGATGATTACCCGTGCTAATTCGATTAGCTGCTGGTCTGAAATCGCTAAATCTCCCAAGATTGCATGGAGATCCACTTTCAAACCGATTGATTCCAAAACTGGGCGCGCAATTTCTTCCATTGGTTTATTGGAGATAAAAGGACCGCGGCGAATCTCGCGATCTGGAAAGAGATTAGTGAGAACATCACGATGCTGAAAGAGTCGCAACTCTTGATACATGATTCCGATTCCAAGTTTGCGGGCCAATTGCACCGTAATCTCGGGATAGCTCACGCTATCGATTTCAATCGAGCCAGAGTCTGGAGTGACGCCTCCGGAGAGAATCTTCATAAATGTGGATTTACCAGCGCCATTTTCACCAACAATTGCATGAACAATATTTCGTTCAAGATCGAGGTCGAGATTGTTGAGGGCCTGCACGCCGCCGTAACGCTTAGATAGCGACCGGACGGAGATCGCACCATGAGTTGATTTACTCACTGCTGACCTCCGTCCGTATCACTATGAATGGCTCTTACTTATCAAGCAGATTCAGATGCAATTGGCTTGAGATTCTTCTGCCAATTCTTGATGTAACCCTTGACCACTGGATCGTAGTACTTACGAGTCTTGGTCTTAGAAGTTGCCATCGCTTGAAGGTCTTTGAAAGTAAGTGCAGGAAGCTTGAACGGCTCCGTTACTGAAGTAGCAGTTACAACTTCAGTTCCAGCGTCAATGAATCCTGGCTTGTTGATCTTGATTCCTCGCTTGATGCTATCGACCAAGATGTAGACAGGGAGATAACCCTGAATAAATGGAGTCTGACCTAGTGAGATATGAGCAGATCCATTTGCTAGCGCTTCAAGATTGCCAGCGGTGAGGTCATAGCCTGCGCCAATTACCTTAGTGTTGTTCGCGGCCTTAGTTACTTTGCCAATGCTCTCAACATCTGGTGCGCAGAGACCAACCATTGCTAGCGCCTCTGGGTTAGCAGCAAGTAGACCCTGCCATGCAGCGAAGTTTGCTGCTGCATCGACCTTCACATCTGAAGGTCCAACAATCTCGATTCCTGCAGCCTTCTTGAGGCTCTCAAGCACACCGGCCTGGCGATTCTCAAGAACTGGGAATCCTGGGAAGCAGTTACCGACGATAACTTTGCCCTTGGCGCTGGTGCCACCGATCTTGTCGAGAACCATCTTGCCGAGAATTCGCCCTGATTGAGTCGACTTCTCTCCAACATATGGTGCGTTGACGCCTTCACCTAAACCATTGAATTGAACAATTGGAATACCAGACTTAATAACGGCATTGAGGCCGTTAACCATGGAAGCTGATGGTACTGAAGTTGCAATTCCATCGACTCCAGCAGCGGCCATATTTTGAACGGCAGTTAGTTGTGCATCGCCTTCAGCACCAGCAGGACCAGTTACCTTGATAGTTACACCAAGATCTTTGGCAGCCATCTTCGCAGCATCG
>JBEAMN010000026.1:0-22182 GCA_041165945.1 Actinomycetota bacterium | reverse complement strand
GTCTGATTTGGGGCGGGGAGTATCAGCCATATCCAACCGCCTTTTCACGCGAAGGTATATCGATTGCCGGTAATCAGATTCCATTTTCACAATTTGATCTCTTCGTCTTGCTCACAGTGGTAGTTGCAATGTCGATCTCGGCGCTGGTATTCCAGCGAACGAGTCTTGGACTTTCCATGCGCGCTGCTGCTTTTGCGCCAGAGGTCACCAGACTCTCGGGAATTCGCGTAAGTCGAATTCGCACCCTCGGCTGGGCCTTCGCAGGTGGCGCTGGCGGACTTGCTGGAGTCTTAGTGGCACCTACGACATTTATCGCGCCTAATTCTTTCGATCTACTTCTTGTCTTCGGTTTCACTGCTGCAGTTATCGGTGGACTCGACAGTCTGATTGGTGGGGTACTTGGCGGACTTGCCCTTGGTATTGGCCTTTCGGTCGTAACTGGTTATCTCGGTGGCTCGTACACATTTATGACTGCTTTCGTGTTACTTATTGTCATCTTGCTCGTAAGACCACAGGGAATTTTAGGAGCGCGAGGTGCGCGTCGTGCATAAACCAAGTACGGGAAAGCGGATCACACTCGCAATTTTTGTTGCTCTGCTGCTATTTGTGGCGAGCAATTTTGTTGATGAATATCGAATTTTCCAAGGTGCACAGGTGGCTGCATATCTAGTTGGAATTATTTCTATAGTGCTGTTGACGGGATTCTCTGGTCAGATCACTTTGGGCCAAGGCGCATTTATGGCTGTTGGTGCATACAGCGCAGCGATTGTTGTACAGGAGTTTGGTCTGCCAATTTGGTTAACTTTTTTCATTGCAGTTATCGCAGCAGCTCTCTTTGGTGCGATTATTGGAATATCTGCCGGTAGATTGACTGGTCCCTATCTAGCTGGTGCCACCCTTGCTTTTGCAGTGGGCATTCCAGCGTTAGCAAATGCAATTCCTATCCTTGGCGGCGAACAGGGATTGTCATTTGATATCGGATATGCGCCAGGAAAATATGCGGACACTGTTTCTCCATACAAGTGGTTGTTTTGGATTTGTGCACTCTGCGCGATCATCGCAGTCGTGATTGCGGTTAATCTGACTTCAAGTGGAATGGGTCGCGAATGGCGAGCAGTGCGCGCACATGAAACAGCGGCAGCGCTTGCAGGTATCAACCCCGCGCGAAGTAAAGTGCTCGCGTTCACTGTTAGTTCTGGATTTGCAGGTTTGGCTGGAGTCTCATTCTCGGCGACAGTTGGCCTGGTCTCTCCGTCAGGGTTTACCCTTTCCCTCTCATTCTTATTACTTACTGGCGCAATCTTGGGCGGCATCTCTCATATCTCCGGCGCCCTCGGTGGAGCTTTCATCATTGTCATCATCCCGACGCTCTTTGAAACGTGGACCGAAGAGGCCTCACTGGGTGTGGCCACCTACCTCCCCGGAATCATTGTCAGTGCGCTCCTGTTGTTGAGCATTGCCCTAGCCCCAGAAGGGCCCTCCGAGGCGTTCCATAAGCTCCGCCACCGGAGCCATCGAAAGGGCTAGAAACCTCGGTACTCAGCGGATTCTCGGGTAAAGGTTGGATAACGAAGCATCTCTCCGCTGGGTTTATAGGCATGGGGATAGGTAGGCTCAGAACTCCAAAGCTGCCCTAAAACCTGGGGCCGGCATGTATCAAAGTCACGAATGGAAGGACATCCATGATTCGCGCACTGAAGAACCGAGTTCGCGTGGGCGCTGCGCTTGTTGCGCTTACAGGACTCGTTTCATCAGGAGTAGCAGCAGAGGCTGCAACCACTCCTGGTGTAACCAAGGACACAATCACTCTCGGAATGACCAGCGCTCAAAGTGGCGCAGCCTCTCCGGGTTATAACAAGGTCGGACCTGCTATGCGGGCTTATTTCGACTACATCAACGACAAGGGTGGCGTTTATGGACGGAAGATCGTACTCAAACTTGAGGATGACAAGTACGTTCCAACAAACGCAGTCAACAAAGTCAATAAACTAATTTTGCGTGACAAGGTCTTTGCTCTCGTGGGAAATCTTGGAACTGCAACTCATACAGCAGCGCTCAAGAAGACTCCGATTATCAAGCAGAGCGTTCCAGATCTATTCGTGAACACTGGTTATAGCGGATTCGCTAATCCAAAGAAGTACCCGACAACTTTCATGTATCTACCTTCCTACATCATGGAAGCGAAGATCATGGCTAAGTACATCAAGGATAAGTTCCCAGGCAAGAAGGTCGGCATCCTCTATCAGGATGATGACTTCGGCAAGGATGGCCTCGCTGGGTTCAAAGCAGCTGGATTAACTTTCGTTGCTGGAGGCACTCAGAAGTATGCATCCCTATCGCAGGCAACTGTTGGTCTCACTGCACAGATGACTGCATTGAAGACTTCTGGCGCTGAAGTAATCATCCTCTTCGGTGTCACTAGCGCAACTGCGGTTGCAATGCGTACCGCTGCAGCCCTTGGTTATGGAACTACTTGGGGCCCACAATTCATCATGGGTTCAGTCGGAGCCGATCCAACAACTCTGCTTACCCTCGCCGGTGCAACTACTGCTGAGGCACGTGCGGCAACGCTCCGTTCTCTGACTGGTGCACTCAGCCTCTCTTTCCTACCTGCTGCGACAGATACCGAAGATGAGTATGTAAAGAAGTTCATCGAGATCAACACCACATACAACAAGGGTGTTGCCTGGGATAACAACGTACTCGTGGGAATGAACCAAGCGATGCTCGTCGTGCAGGCGCTCCGTGCGGCTGGTCAAAATCCAACGCGCGCATCACTCGTCTCAGCACTTAAGAGCAAGGGTGGCACATTTGCATCTGCCGCCTATTCGAAGCTCGATTCGGCAAACAATGTCGGCTTTACCGGTTACTGGGTTGGAAAGTACAACTCAACTGGCGTGATTGCTCCAGTAGATGGCGGCAAGCCTGTTGTCTACACAACCGACTCCAGCACCGCTAATGGTGATGTTGCTACCTCAACCTTCGTCCGCCCAGCAATGCCTGCTGATGGCGTCCCAACAAATAGCTAATCGATAAGGAAAAGGAGAAAACGAAATGAGACTTACTCTTAATAAGACTCGCCGCAACATGGCGCTCCTTCTCTCGGTAGCGCTTGTTGGCGCAGTTCTTGGTTTCCCAAGCGCTGCAACAGCTGCGGATCCAACATGTACTACTGCTAACGCAGTCACTACCTGTACGGGAGAAACTGGCGACACTGCTAAATATGAGATTCGTGTCCCAGATGACTTCAACGGCACTCTTCTGCTTTGGTCGCACGGATACACATATGTAGCGAAGATTCCAGCGCAAGTTCCACTTCTTGGTGGATCGGGCAACGACCTTCGCGCAACGATTGCACCCGGTGCTCCTGATGACATGAAGATTGCCAACGCACTTCTTAATCAGGGGTATGCACTAGCCGGTTCTGGTTTCGCAGTCCCAGGGTGGAATGCTGAATCAGCGGTGAAGACTAATGTCGAGTTGATTGGCATCGTCAAAAAGAAGTTCCCAACTATCAAGCGAACCGTTGCGTGGGGAGCCTCCCTTGGTGGCACCATTACTCAGCGCCTTGCCGAAACCAATCCCAAGTTGATTGATGCATCCTTGCCGATCATGGCATTCAATAACATCGATAAAGTGACGGGAAGCAATGGTGGCTATGGCACCGATGCAGTCTGGCTCTTCAAGATGTTCTTTGATCCGACGATCAAAGGCTTTGGGTACACCGCTGGTCCAGCAGGTTTTGGCGAAGCAGCGGCAGACTTCGGCAAAGTTTTAGCTGCAGTCGTAGCTATTCAAGGTGGCTTGCAGAAGTCTGGCGCAGATACCTGGCCAGCGACTGCAACGCTTGTGCCAGCAGCAGTGAAAGCAGCGCTGCCAGCGCGTAGCGCACTTCTCATGATTGGTCTGCTCACAGGAATGCCACTTCGCAGCTCAAGCTTTGATGGCGTCACTGGTACTCCTATTGACACCTCAAGCGTCGCAGCAGCAAGCGCATCGACTTCGACGAGCACTGGCTTCTCACTTGCTTTGCAGCCCGCTCTTGCAGTTGCCGAGAACATGGTCAACATCGCAGGCTTTGCGACCTTCGCTCGTTATGACCTTGAAACACAGGTCGGGAACAAGAACTTCGCTGATAATCAGAATGTTGATTATTCGAAGAAACTCTCTGAGGATGAGCGCGCAACATATAACGTTGCGCTCTCCGGTGAGGCCGGCATCGATGGACTTCTTGCTTTAGTGGCAGGATTCAAACAAGCCGCGCCACTTAAGGCAGATGCCGATGCGCTCGCCAAGCTCAAGAAGCTAGACACCATGACTGGACAGATCAATGTCCCGACTATCGCTTTCAATAACACGGAAGAGACTGTCGAATTCCAGCCCATGATGTCGTGGATGATCGAGAAGGCCAATGCCCAACATGCCGCTGCAGTTGCTGCCGCCAAGGCAAAGAAGAAGAAGGCGCCAGCGAAGAAGTTCGCCGCTTTCTGGGGTCAACCATTGGATGAGTACACCAAGTTCAATGCTGCAGGCCCAGTCGTCCAAAACGATACGCCAGGCACCGGACACGTCAAGTTCTCCTTCCCACAGTGGATGGATATCGTCCGACTTGGTGACATGGCTGCGCGATTGAAGCGACTTCCAAGTCAAGCAATTCTCGATCTCACTCGTGAGAGTGATCCAAACTGGTACCCAACCGAAGACTTCGATGCAGATACCTTCGAGTCGATTGGTTCATAACCAGTAGCAACAAGCAGTATCAAAGTTGGGCCTGCACCTTCGGGTGCAGGCCCAATTTTTTTGGTTTACTCAAACCGGTACTCTTTTTTTATGAGAATGACCCTGGCGATTGAAACCATTGACAAGATGGAGACGTTTGCGAAGAAGATCTCGAGCCAGGTTCGCATCAGTGATGTACTTTTGCTCGAAGGCCAGTTAGGCGCGGGGAAGACTTTTTTTGCACAGGCGTTGATTCGTGCGCTAGGGGTGAAAGGGCAGGTGACTTCGCCTACTTTTGTAATGGTGAAAAGTTATCAGAGTGCTTTTCCTATCCATCACATTGATGCTTACCGCCTTCTCGATTTAGCAAACCCGCAGCAAGCTTTCGAAGAGCTAGATATAGATATCGAGAGTTCGCTTACTATCATCGAATGGGGCAAGCAATTTGATTTAACTGGCGCTGGCTTGCATGTCGCTATTGAAATCGGAGAGGGAGAGTCGCGTACTCTCACAATTTCAGGTTCTGATACCCGTTGGAGTGAGTTAGTTATATGAGACGAGCGCTAACAATCGACACATCCAGCGCTAAAACAATCGTCGGTGTCGTCGAAGATGGAGAGATTATCTGGTCGGGTGAAATTGAAGGCGCTACATCGCATGGTGGCGCTTTAGGTGAGCTCATTGAAAAAGCTGAGGGGTTAGCAACGGTAGATCATGTGATTGTTGGTATGGGACCAGGGCCATTTACTGGTCTACGCGTTGGCATCATCTTTGCACAAGGGTATGCAAAGGCGCGTGGAATTCCATGGATAGGGGTGGTCTCACTCGATGCGATTGCGCAAACTCTTCAATTAAGCCAGCGCACAGTTATCTCTCTTGATGCGCGCCGAAAAGAACGCTACTGGGCAACGTATGACGAGAAGAGCCAACGAATCTCAGAGATTTCAATCGCAAAAGTCGATCAGGTTCCCCTGGGAATTGTTGATGCATTTCCTACCCCCCTAGGGTTGTCTCGCGCAGCAAGTAACCCTCGCACTATCAGAACCGAGCCACTCTATTTACGTAAACCAGATGCAGCGCTCGCGCCATTGACCTCGATTCATCTGCGCGAACTTTGCACCTTCGATTTGGGTGAGATTCTCTCGATCGAGCGAGAGCTCTTCCCAGATCCGTGGACCTTAGGACAATTTAAAGAGGAGTTACATTCAGTTCCACGCTCGCGCTATTACGTTGTTCTCGAAGATCAGAGCGGAGCGCAACCGCGTATCGCCGGCTATGCCGGTATTGCATTCACTGGCAGTGGCGAGCCGGTAGATATTCATACCTTGGCGGTGGCGAAGGAGTATCAAGGGCGAGGTCTGGGCCAGCGATTACTTCATCATCTTATCGAGAAAGCACTGAATCTGCGCGCATCGAGCGTGCTCCTTGAGGTACGCGATGGTAATGAACCAGCGCGAGCGCTTTATGCAAAGAATGGTTTCACTGAAATTTCTCGTCGAGTTGGGTATTACGCCCGCTTTGGCGATGCTCTAGTAATGGAGAAACCACTTCACTCTACGGATGTACATCAATGAAGCGGAACGAGCCGTTAGTACTAGGTATTGAAACTTCCTGTGATGAGACCGGTATTGGAATTGTTCGCGGACGAACGCTTTTAGCAAATGAAATCGCTTCGAGCGTTGCCGATCACGCTCGATATGGGGGAGTTGTCCCCGAAGTTGCCGCTCGCGCACATGTTGAAGCCTTTTATCCGACCCTTGATCGCGCTCTGGAACAAGCTAATGTGAAATTGAGCGACTTCGATGCGATTGCTGTAACTCGTGGCCCAGGGTTGGCCGGCCCGTT
Organism: Actinomycetota bacterium; assembly: GCA_041165945.1. Classification (GTDB taxonomy): domain Bacteria; phylum Actinomycetota; class Actinomycetes; order Nanopelagicales; family Nanopelagicaceae; genus IMCC26077. The sequence goes on along the minus strand of JBEAMN010000026.1, from coordinate 15,618 downwards.
GCTGGTGGGAACTGGTGGTGCAACCGGGCTTGCTGCGGGATTGGGTATTCCTATTTATGGCGTCAATCATCTCGCTGCACACATTGCAGTAGATGCGCTCGAGAATGAACCGGAACCAACGATTGCCCTCTTAGTCAGTGGTGGACATTCTTCAATACTTGAAGTGCGCGATATCAATAATGACATCAGAGAGTTGGGCGCCACATTTGATGATGCAGCTGGTGAGGCATTCGACAAAATTGCACGGATCCTCGGTTTGCCATTTCCTGGTGGGCCACATCTAGACCGACTAGCGCGCGAAGGAGATCGAGAAGCAATTGATTTTCCACGCGGACTTACCCTTTTTGCCGACGAGAATGAACGAGCTGAGAAAGAATTCTCCTTTTCATTTTCAGGACTGAAGAGCGCGGTTGCACGATGGATTGAAAAAAACCCTGAGCTCACCGATCGTGAACGCGCGAATGTCGCTGCCTCATTTCAAGAGGCCGTTGTTGATGTGTTAACTGCGAAAGCAATCGCGGCATCTGCGCGTACCGGAATAGATCGGTTACTGATTGCAGGTGGCGTAGCGGCCAATTCCCGACTGAGAGCTCTAGCGGGAGAGCGCGCGGCAAAGGCCGGTATCGCTCTGGCGATTCCAGCCCCTGAGCTCTGTACTGATAACGGGGCGATGGTGGCTGCACTGGGGGCCCTCGCCGTCCAGGCAGGGCTCGCCCCGGATCGACTCGCCCTCGATGTCGAGCCTGGGCTGCCGGTCACCTCTTCAAATTGACCGCCTGGGGGCCAGGTTCTACCCTTTGCGTTAGCACTCTCACCCCGACACTGCTAACTGCCTGCACGGTAAACCTGCACGGCAAGCAGGGTGTCGCCCGAGGGGCGCGAGGAGATATCACAACATAACTTTTGGAAGGAAGTTCGCTATGTCCGTAGGGATCAAGCCACTAGAAGATCGCATCGTTGTAAAGCCAAGTGATGCAGAACAGACAACCGCGTCTGGTCTTGTCATTCCAGATACCGCCAAAGAGAAGCCGCAAGAGGGCGAAGTTGTCGCCGTAGGTCCAGGGCGCTTTGATGATGGTGTTCGCGTGCCGATGGATGTCAAAGTTGGCGATCGCGTGATGTACAGCAAGTACGGCGGAACCGAAGTCAAGCTCAAGGGAACTGAGTACCTCGTGCTCTCAGCCCGCGACATTCTTGCAATCATCGAATAACCAACCTAGTTAAGGATTAGACACTCATGGCAAAAATTCTCCAATTTGATGAAGAAGCGCGTCGCGGTATGGAGCGTGGAGTAAATATCCTCGCCGATGTCGTGAAGGTAACTCTGGGACCAAAAGGGCGCAATGTCGTCATCGATAAGAAGTTCGGTGGACCAACCGTTACTAATGACGGCGTAACCATCGCGAAAGAAGTTGAACTTACTGATCCTGCCGAGAATATGGGCGCGCAATTGGTCAAGGAAGTAGCAACGAAGACCAACGATGTTGCTGGCGATGGTACGACCACGGCAACTGTCCTTGCCCAAGCAATGGTTCGCGAAGGACTACGCAATCTCGCCGCCGGAGCGCAACCGATGGGCTTAAAGATTGGTATCGAGGCGGCAGTCGCTGCAATCACCACGAAGCTCCATGAAATCGCAACACCAGTCTCTGGCAAGGCCCAGATTGCTGATATCGCGACGATCTCTGCACAAGACTCTGCAATCGGAGAATTGATTGCAGATGCCATGGACAAGGTTGGTAAAGATGGTGTTATCACCGTTGAAGAATCGTCAACGACCAATCTTGAACTCGATTTCACCGAAGGTATGCAATTCGATAAGGGTTATATCTCTCCATACTTCGTCACTGATGCAGAACGAATGGAAGCTGTCCTAGAAGATGCGTACGTCCTAGTGACTAGCGGAAAAATCTCAGCGATTTCCGAGATCCTTCCGCTCCTGGAAAAGGTCGTGCAATCAGGGAAGCAACTACTCATCATCGCCGAAGATGTAGAGGGTGAAGCGCTCTCCACTCTTGTGGTCAACCGAATGCGTGGCACCTTCACTTCAGTTGCGGTTAAAGCGCCTGGTTTTGGTGATCGTCGTAAGGCAATGCTCCAAGACATCGCAATCCTGACAGGTGGCGAAGTAGTCTCCACTGAAATCGGTCTCAAGCTTGATCAAGTGGGACTTGATGTCCTTGGCCGCGCTCGCCGCGTGGTCGTCACCAAAGACAACACCACTATCGTCGATGGTGCTGGCAAGAAGAGCGATGTCGATGCTCGCGTCAATGAAATTCGTAATGAAATCGAGCGAGCAGATTCTGATTGGGATCGCGAGAAACTCCAAGAGCGAGTTGCCAAACTTGCTGGCGGCGTCTGCGTAATCAAAGTTGGTGCATACACCGAGACAGAACTCAAAGAGAAGAAGCACCGCCTTGAAGATGCTATCTCAGCAACGCGCGCTGCGGTCGAAGAGGGAATCGTCGTAGGTGGCGGCGCAGCACTTGTGCACGCAGCCGATATCCTCGCTGACGACCTTGGTAAGCAAGGCGATGAAGCAGTAGGAGTTCGTCTAGTTCGCAAAGCATGCGATGAACCACTTCGATGGATCGCCGAGAATGCAGGACAAGAGGGTTATGTAGTCGTAGCGAAGGTGCGTGCGCTCTCAAAGAATGAGGGATATAACGCAGCATCTGATGTCTATGGCGACTTGGTCAAGGATGGCGTGATTGATCCAGTGAAGGTCACCCGCTCTGCACTTGCTAACGCCGCATCAATCGCTGCAATGTTCATTACTACTGAAGCGCTTGTCTTCGAGAAGAAGGAAGAAGAAGTTGCATCAGCTGGTGGACATGGTCACTCACATGGCCCTGGTGGACATTCGCATTAACTAAACGAGAAGTAAAAAGAGGGCCGGTCGCTCCATTTCTGGGTGACCGGCCCTCTTTCCGTTGAGGGGGTAATAAAACTTTTCAGATTGCCATTCGGTTGGAGCGAGCGATGAGCTCGGCGCGCTCATCCTCGGAGAGGCCACCCCAGATGCCGTACGGCTCTTGGACTGCCAACGCGTGATCGCGGCATTGCGCGAGCACTGGGCAGGATGCGCAGATTGCCTTTGCTTCAATGATCCGCTTGCGGCGGCTTGGGCCACGTTCACCCTCAGGGTGGAAGAACATCTCTGCGGGATAGTCGCGGCATGCGCCCTCGAACTGCCACTCCCAGTTATCAGCAGTTGGCATTGGGAGCCGAGAAATTTCAGCCATTTCCACTCACCTTTTCCTAACGTTTGGGGTAGGCTACCAATCGCGCCATAAGTTGTTCAAGTGTCAGAGGCGTTTTGGGAGTTAATTTCTCCTGAGAGGGGTGTGAGATGGCTCATCAGGGAATCAGCGTCTCTGAGGTCGCCCACCGCCTTGGTGTAGCCCCCGCCACCTTGCGGACCTGGGACCGCCGCTATGGCCTTGGCCCCTCAACCCATGAGGCTGGCGAACACCGCCGCTACTCCGATGAAGACCTTGCCCGATTAGCGGTGATGCGTCGCCTGGTGGTCTCTGGCGTTCCCGCTGCCCATGCTGCGACGGTGGCTAAGAGCGCTCCCGTCTCGCTCGATAATCCACTTCCGCTGCCGAAGTTTCAAGATCGTGAAGATGTTGTTGCGTCGATTGTGCGTGCCCTCGATGGTATCGATAGCACCTTTGTAGAATCTCTCATTCGGCGCGAGATTCTCTCTTCAGGGGTCATCGCAACATGGAATGAAATCCTTGTCCCTGCGCTCGTGATTGTTGGCAAGCGCTGGGAGTCAACGGGAACGGGAATCGAAGTCGAACATCTCTTTACTGAAATCGTCAAAAGAATTATGCGCGATTGTGTGAACGAAGTGGAATCGCCAAAGAATGCAAAACCAGTTTTACTCGCAAGTATCGGCGATGAACACCATAGCCTGGCAATTCATGCGCTTGCCGCAGCGCTTGCCGAAGAGAACGTCGCCACCCATTTCCTAGGGGCACGAACTCCAGTCGAGGCGCTCTCCGATATGGTGCGCAAAACTCATCCACCCGTGGTTTTCCTCTGGGCGCAATTGAAGAAGAATGCGGATTACTCGGCGATGACCGCGTTACCTGCGCTCCGCCCTGCGCCGCGATTGATCCTGGGCGGACCTGGCTGGGAGCCCGCACGCGTGACTGGGGCAACCGTTGTGACCAACCTGCACGAGGCATGTGAATTGGTGGGTTCGACCATCGGAAATTAAATGGAAATTATCTGGCTAATCCCTCACTAGGATTGGGCGATTACCTGGTCGTTTCCGAGCGGAGGTGAGCATGCGCGAGTTTGAGAAGGTTGCGATGCTCGGCCTGACCTTCGACGATGTGCTGCTGCTTCCTGATGCATCACAGGTTGTTCCGAGCGAGGTTGATATCGCTACTCGTTTAACCGAGAAATTTTCACTAAAAGTTCCCATCATCTCTTCTGCGATGGATACCGTCACAGAAAGCCCAATGGCGCTTGCGATGGCAGGCGCTGGTGGTGCGGGAATCATCCATCGGAATCTCTCTATTGCAGATCAAGTCGCCCATGTGAAAAAGGTGAAAGAGAGTTCAGGTGCGCTCGCTGGCGCAGCTGTTGGAGTTGGTGACGATGGATTCGCGCGAGCAGTTGCGCTTATGGAAGTCGGTGTTGATCTTCTTGTTGTAGATACCGCACATGGACATCATCAAGGCGTGCTCGATGCGATTGCTCGGATTAAAAGCGTTAACGCTGCCCAACAAGTGATTGGCGGAAATGTTGCTACGCGTGCTGGAGCGCAAGCGCTAATTAATGCCGGTGCAGATGCGGTGAAGGTGGGCGTTGGTCCAGGCTCAATCTGCACTACGCGAGTTGTTGCTGGAGTTGGCGTTCCGCAGATCACTGCGATTATGGAAGCGCACAAGGCAACAAGTTCGGCAGGAGTGCCGCTTATCGCTGATGGCGGAATTCAGTATTCTGGCGATATCGTCAAAGCAATCGTTGCAGGGGCAGATGTGGTGATGCTCGGTTCGCTCTTTGCTGGGTGTGAAGAGTCTCCGGGTGAGTGGCATGAAGAGAATGGTGCAAAGTTCAAGTCCTATCGCGGCATGGGATCTCTTGGTGCGATGCAATCTCGTGGTTCCACTCCTTCGTATTCAAAAGATCGTTACATGCAAGATGACATTCTCTCTGAAGATAAATTGGTACCAGAGGGAATCGAGGGGCGCGTCTCCTATCGCGGTACCGTCGCCCAAGTGGTCCATCAACTTGCAGGAGGACTTCGTTCGGGTATGGGTTATGCCGGTGCGCGAAATATCTCCGAGCTGCAAAAGAATGGTCGGTTCGTGCAGATTACTTCAGCGGGGTTACGAGAGAGCCACCCACACAGCATTGACCAGACTATCGATGCACCGAATTATCGGGGACGGTGAATATGAGCGAGATCGAGATTGCTCCAGGTAAGCGTGCGCGCCATACATATTCCTTTGATGACATTGCGATTGTGCCGAGTCGCCGCACCCGTAATCCGGAGGACGTTTCGACCGCATGGCAGATTGATGCATATAAGTGTGAGATTCCCATGCTCGCAGCTCCCATGGATTCAGTGGTCTCCCCTGAGACGGCAATTGAGATTGGCAAGCAGGGGGGAATTGGAGTCCTTAATCTTGAGGGGTTATGGACGCGGTATGAGAATCCGCGGATTCCACTCGGTGAAATCGCCTCTATTCCCGATCACCAAGTGACGCGAAGAATGCAAGAGCTCTACTCTGCTCCGATTCGACCTGAGTTGATAAAAGAGCGGATTGCTGAGGTGCGCGCCGGGGGAGTGACTGTTGCTGCCGCGCTCTCGCCAAAACGTGCTGCAGAGTTTCATAAGGTCGTGATCGATTCTGGCGTTGATATCTTTGTGATTCGCGGAACGACGGTGAGCGCTGAACATGTTTCGCCGAAAGACAAAGATGATGCGCTCAACTTGAAGAAATTCATTTATGAATTAGATGTACCAGTGATTGTGGGTGGCGTTGCGACTGCTAACGCTGCGCTCCACTTGATGCGCGCTGGCGCTGCAGGAATCTTGGTGGGATTTGGTGGTGGTGCTGCGCACACTACGCGTCAGGTGTTGGGAGTTGCCGTACCTATGGCAACTGCAGTTGCTGAAGTGGCTTCAGCGCGCCGCGAGTATCTCGATGAATCAGGTGGGCGTTACGTTCATGTCATTGCTGATGGTTCTGTCGGGCGCAGTGGTGATATCGCAAAAGCAATTGCATGTGGCGCTGACGCAGTGATGATGGGTTCGCCGCTTGCTCGCGCTGTTGAGTCGCCGGGAAAGGGTTGGCACTGGGGCGTGGAAGCAGTGCATCCTGAGTTGCCACGTGGACAACGCGTTCATGTGGGAACCGTTGGCACGATTGCTGAAATCTTGCATGGCCCATCGCATAACGCAGATGGCACGATGAATCTCTTTGGCGCGCTCCGTCGCGCGATGGCAACGACGGGTTATTCGGATGTTAAAGAATTCCAACGAGTAGAGGTGGTTATCCATCGCCCGTGATTTAGTGCTCGTCGTAGATTTCGGCGCGCAGTACGCACAGCTCATCGCACGTCGAGTGCGCGAGGCGCGGATTTATAGCGAAATTGTTCCGCATACGATGAGCGCGACTGAGATGCTCGCGAAAAAACCGAGAGCAATCATTCTCTCTGGTGGACCATCAAGCGTTTACGAAAATGGTGCACCGAAGTTAGATGAAGAATTACTTCGATCCGGAGTTCCTGTTTTTGGAATCTGTTATGGCTTCCAGGTGATGGCGGCAACGTTAGGTGGCGAGGTGGGCAAGACTGGTGCGCGCGAATATGGTCGAACCGAATTCACCGTACATAGCAATTCGCCTTTATTTAACGGGTTACCCAAGGCTCAACAAGTATGGATGTCACACGGCGATAGCGTGGTTCGCGCCCCTCAGGGTTTCACAATTACTGGTTCAACTTCGCAGACTCCCGTTGCATCATTTGAATCACCTGATGGGAAGCTGGCAGGAGTGCAGTATCACCCAGAAGTAGTGCACTCTACCTATGGCCAAGAGGTACTAGAGCGTTGGTTGATTGGCGTAGTTGGATGCGATCCGGCATGGACATCCTCGAGTATCGCCGAAGAACAGATCGAACGCATTCGCGCCCAAGTTGGTTTAGAACGAGTTATTTGTGGCCTCTCTGGTGGAGTTGATTCAGCTGTTGCAGCGGCGATTGTGCAACGCGCGGTCGGCGCCCAACTCACCTGCGTATTTGTTGATCATGGATTGTTACGCCAAGGAGAGGCAGAACAAGTTGAACGCGACTTTGTTGCAGCTACCGGCGTTACATTGAAAATTGTCGATGCAAAAGAGAAGTTCTTAACTGCACTCAAAGGTGTGACTGACCCTGAAGAGAAGCGGAGGATTATCGGGCGAGAATTTATCCGCTCATTTGAAGGTGCCGCGCGCGAGATTGCGACCGATGATGTTAAGTTCCTGGTGCAGGGAACGCTTTATCCTGATGTGGTTGAATCTGGTGGTGGAAGTGGAACTGCAAATATCAAGAGCCATCACAATGTGGGCGGACTTCCCGATGATTTGCAATTTGAATTGGTTGAGCCGCTGCGAACTCTCTTCAAAGATGAGGTACGTGCACTTGGTTTGGAGTTAGGACTCCCAGAGGCGATTGTCTGGCGCCAACCATTTCCTGGTCCCGGATTGGGTATTCGAATAATCGGCGAAGTTACCCAGCCACGCTTGGATCTCCTACGCCATGCCGATGCAATTGCTCGCGAAGAATTACATGACGCAGGGCTCGATCGAGAGATTTGGCAATGTCCTGTCGTATTACTTGCAGATGTCCATAGCGTGGGTGTGCAGGGAGATGGCAGAACTTATGGGCACCCGATTGTCTTGCGACCGGTATCGAGTGAGGATGCGATGACTGCTGATTGGTCGCGCTTACCTAACGAGGTGTTGGCTAAAATTTCTACTCGCATTACCAACGAGGTTCATGGGGTAAATCGGGTCGTATTGGACATCACCAGTAAGCCCCCCGGAACTATCGAGTGGGAGTAGTTAATTCGTATTAACTACTCGGAATGCCTCGGCGATTCGACCTTCAGGAAAACCACCGTTAGTTGCATTCCGTTCGCCCCATTCGCGAACCATCTTCTGTAGATCAGCATTGTGCGCTGTTTGGCTCACATGGGCATTAAGCGCCGCCATCTTGTTTGGGAAAGTCTCTGTGATATCGATGTAGTGATTCGGTGTCACCATTGACATCACCCAGACTTCTTTTACGCGCCAGGGTTCGAGACCTTCATCGAGTAAATCCATGAATGCAAAACGATTACGCGCATCCGGATATACAGCTTGGATTGCAGCTTCGCCTGCGGCCATGTGGTCAGGATGACTTGCACCGAGTCGATCCCAATTTCGCTCGGGACTTTGGATTACTAGCCGATCTGGTTGGAAACGACGGATTGCGCGGACAATCTTTTTACGCAACTCAATAGTTGGCTCAAGCCAGCCATCACGATAATTTAAGAATTCGATATCCGTGACGCCAAGAATTTTTCCGGCATCACGTTGCTCTTTCTGTCTAATTACTGGCATCTGATCGCGCGGAATATTTGGATCCTCGCCACCTTGGTCACCATTAGTGGCGATGCAGTAGCCAACCTCGATTCCCTTAGCGGTCCACTGCGCAATAGTTCCCCCAGCCCCAAAGTCGATGTCATCAGGGTGTGCGGTCACTGCGAGGACTCGTGAAATCTCATGGTCGGCAATCGGCTCCATGGCGCTCCTTATCAGTGGCTCAGGTTAGGCTCGTACATTATGAGTGAAACCGGGTCCAATCACCCACTCCTTGACGGGTTAAACCCAGCACAGCGCGAAGCGGTCATTCACGCCGGTTCACCACTTCTGATCGTCGCTGGCGCCGGGTCGGGAAAAACCCGAGTCCTCACCAATCGAATCGCTTACCTCCTCGCCGCACGTGCAGTCGCTCCTTACGAAATCCTCGCCATTACCTTTACCAATAAAGCAGCGGGCGAGATGCGCGAGCGGGTTCAAGCCCTCGTCGGGCCGCGCGCCAAATCGATGTGGGTCTCCACTTTCCACTCCGCGTGTGTACGCATCTTGCGCCAAGAGGCGGTCGCTGCTGGTTACAAGCAGAACTTCACCATTTACGATCAGAGTGATGCGCAACGTCTAGTCGCTCTCATCGGCAAGAATCTCAATCTCGATCCGAAAAGATATAACCCGCGGCAGATTCACGCGCTCATCAGTAATGCCAAGAATGAATTGTTGGGACCAGCCGACTATGCCAATCAAACAACGAACCATTTCGAAGAGATAGTCGCTGAAACTTACGCCATCTACCAGAAGAAATTACACGAGGGAAATGTATTTGATTTTGATGATCTGATTATGAAGACCGTCGAGTTACTGCAGCGCCACCCCGAGGTAAAGGCGCGTTACCGCTCTAGATTTCGACATGTTCTCGTCGATGAATATCAAGATACTAACCATGCACAATATGTATTAGTGCGCGAATTGGTCGGTAATGAGAGCGATGGCTTCCCACCTGCCGAACTTTGCGTTGTTGGTGATGCCGATCAATCAATCTATGCTTTCCGAGGCGCAACTATCCGTAACATCCTTCAATTCGAAGAGGATTACCCATCTGCGCGCACTATCTTGCTTGAGCAGAACTATCGTTCGACCCAAAACATCCTCTCAGCTGCAAATGCAGTAATTACAAATAACGCGAGTCGTAAGGCGAAGAATCTCTGGAGCGACTCTGGCGCAGGATCGGCAATCATCACCTACGAAGCCGATGACGAGCGCGATGAAGCCGAGTTCGCCATGAACGAGATTCGCAGCCTGCAGAGCGAGGGAATCTCCCAACCAGGGGAGACTGCGATTTTCTACCGAACCAATAATCAATCTCGCCCCTTTGAAGAGGTCTTTATGCGTAGCGCTATTCCCTACAAAGTTGTTGGGGGAGTCCGCTTCTACGAACGAAAAGAAGTCCGAGATTTACTCGCTTATTTACGAGTGTTGGCAAATCCCTACGATGAGATCTCACTCCGACGAATCATCAATACTCCCAAACGCGGAATCGGCGATAAAGCGATTGCCTCCCTCGATGCCCTTGATCTTCCACTTTGGGATGCGCTCTTTAAGTGCGACCAAGCCTCCGACCTAACTGCACGCGCAATCTCCGCAATCGATCAATTTGCAAATCTCATGGCGACCTTGCGCACCATGGTAGAGAAGGGTTTCAAGCCATCAGTCATTGCTGAGGCAGTCATCGAACAGAGCGGTTTGGGCGCTGAACTCTCCGACAGTACCGACCCACAAGATGAAGGGCGATTAGAAAATATCGAGGAGTTGGTAGCAGTCGCGCAAGAGTATGAAGAGGACGAAAATCTGCAAGGCGACGACGATGGGCCTTCCGAGATATCACTTGTCGGATTCTTAGAGCGGGTCTCGCTCGTTGCAGACTCTGATCAAATCCCCGATGGTGAAGATCACGGTGGTGTCGTTACCTTGATGACCTTGCATACCGCCAAGGGATTGGAGTTTCCTACCGTCTTCCTCACTGGACTGGAGGAGGGCGTCTTCCCGCACTCGCGTTCATTAGGTGATCCCAAAGAGATTGAAGAGGAGCGACGTCTTGCATATGTTGGCCTCACTCGCGCTCGCGAACGTCTCTATCTCACGCGCGCGTCAACCCGTTTTATGTTCGGCACTCCAACCTACAACGCACCTTCACGCTTCTTCGGCGAGATTCCAGAACATCTCATGGAACGAAAATCGCCAACCTTCACACCAAAGATCAAAAGCGCACCTGCAGTACGTTCAACTGGTAAACGTGTCATCGCACTCGATTTGGCAGTGGGCGATCGCGTCCTCCATCAGACCTTCGGAATCGGCCACGTTCGCTCCCTCACCGGCGATGGGGAGCGCGCTGAAGCCACCATTGACTTCGGGAATTACGGCGAGCGCCGCCTCTTGCTCCGCTATGCCCCAGTGGAAAAACTATGATTTGGCGCCAAGGACCCCTCAGTGGCACGGTAGCGCTATGGGAAGTAGGCCAATCCGAGTAGTGGTCGCGAAGGCAGGCCTTGATGGCCATGATCGCGGCGCCAAGGTAGTGGCGCGAACCCTCCGTGATGCAGGGTGCGAGGTGATCTACACCGGCCTTCACCAAAGTCCAGAAGAGATTGTCACCACCGCCATTCAAGAAGATGCCGATGCAATTGGTCTTTCGATTCTCTCCGGGGCTCACCTCACTCTCTTCCGACGAATCATGGAGCTTCTCGGGGATCGGAAGATTCTCGTCTTCGGTGGTGGGGTTATTCCTGATGATGACATCAAGGAATTGAGCGCGTTAGGCGTAGCCAAAATTTTCACTTCAGGCGCGTCCACCAACGAGATTGCCGATTGGGTCAAAGAGGCAGTTGGTCATCGCTAGGATTACACGAGCAATTCCAGAGGTGTCTGAAGCGAAAGGTAGAAGTAGTGGATCTTTTTGAGTATCAAGCGCGCGATTTATTCGAGGCACATGGAATTCCGGTTCTTGCAGGCAAGGTCGCAACGACACCTGATGAGGCAAAGAGCGCCGCTGCTGGAATGGGTGGCAAGGTTGTCGTCAAGGCGCAGGTGAAGATTGGTGGCCGCGGGAAAGCAGGCGGCGTGAAACTTGCTACTGATCCTGATGATGCATTCGCTAAAGCGGAAGCAATTCTTGGAATGGATATCAAGGGTCACACCGTTCATAAAGTAATGATTGCCCAAGCTGCACCTATCAAAGAGGAGTACTACCTAGCGATTCTCCTTGATCGAGCAGCGCGCTCATTTCTTGTGATGGCATCAGTTGCTGGCGGCATGGATATCGAACAGGTAGCGCACGAAACCCCTGAGAAATTAGCGAAAGTCCATATCGACCCAGCAAAAGGCATCGATGCTGCGCTCGCCGAATCCATTGCACGACAGGCGCAATTCCCCAGCGATGTGCAGAAACAGGTTGCCGATGTTTTGGTCAAACTCTGGGCATGTTTTGTCGCTGAAGATGCAACGTTGGTTGAAGTGAACCCGCTAGTGAAGACTGAGGATGGTCGCGTTATCGCTCTCGATGGCAAGGTCACACTCGATGACAATGCTGGATTCCGCCATCCAGATCATGAGGCGCTCGTTGATCACGCTTCAACAAATCCACTCGAAGCCCTTGCGAAAGAGAAAGATCTCAATTACGTAAAACTTGATGGTCAAGTGGGAATTATTGGAAATGGTGCCGGTCTTGTGATGAGCACGCTCGATGTTGTGGCATATGCAGGTGAGAAATTTGGTGGCATGAAGCCTGCCAACTTCCTCGATATCGGTGGGGGCGCATCTGCTCAAGTCATGGCTGATGGACTCTCGATTATTTTGAATGATAAAGATGTGAAGAGCGTTTTTGTTAACGTCTTTGGTGGCATCACAGCATGCGATGCAGTTGCCAATGGAATTATCCAGGCGCTCGAGATGTTGGGTAACAAAGCAACGAAACCCATCGTGGTTCGTCTCGATGGAAATAATGTTCTCGAGGGGCGCCGGATCTTGAAAGAGGCCAATCACCCTCTTGTCGAACAAGCTGAGACTATGGATGGCGCAGCTGCACGCGCAGCAGAATTGGCGGCTAAATAATGAGCATCTTCCTCAATAAAGATAGTCGCGTCATCGTCCATGGCATGACAGGTTCTGAAGGAACGAAACATACAAAGCGAATGCTCAAGTCAGGTACCAATGTTGTTGGCGGTGTGACACCGGGTAAGGGTGGCCAGAGCGTCGATATGGATGGCACGAGCCTTCCGGTCTTCAATTCTGCTAAGGAAGCGGTCGCGGCTACTGGAGCAAATGTCTCCGTCATCTTCGTCCCTGCAAAGTTCACCAAAGCAGCAGTAATCGATGCAGTTGATGCACAGGTGCCACTTGCAGTGGTGATTACCGAGGGGATTCCCGTTCACGATTCGACGGAATTTGTTGCCTATGCGCAGGGTAAAGGCACTACTCGAATTATTGGTCCGAATTGCCCCGGCTTAATCACTCCAGGTGAATCGAATGTGGGAATTATTCCGGCAGATATCACGGGCAGTGGACCGATTGGATTGGTTTCCAAATCAGGGACCCTCACCTATCAGATGATGTACGAACTTCGCGATATCGGATTCTCCACCGCAGTAGGTATTGGTGGCGATCCAGTGATTGGCACCACCCATATCGATTGTCTTCGCGCCTTCCAAGATGATCCAAAGACTGAAGCAATCGTCATGATTGGTGAAATTGGTGGCGATGCCGAAGAACGTGCAGCAGCTTTCATCAAAGAGTATGTAACCAAGCCCGTTGTTGGATATGTTGCTGGCTTCACTGCTCCGGAGGGCAAGACGATGGGTCATGCAGGTGCAATCGTCTCGGGATCTTCTGGCACGGCATCGGCAAAACGGGATGCGCTCGAGGCAGTTGGCGTTCGCGTTGGTGTAACGCCATCGGAGAGTGCGCAACTACTCCGCTCCATCCTCGGACGGTAACGATGGCGCGCCCGCTCATTGCTGGCGCTTCAGAAGGAGTGCGCGCTGCGCTCTCCACCTTCATTCCACTGGCACTTGTTGTGCTCATTGCATGGGCAACAGCCGGTTCGCTCAGTGGCGAGATGAGCGATGCGCTACGTGGGGCTTTCTGGGTCTGGTTAGGAGCACATCACCTCACCTTTTCGCTCGCCTTACCACCGAGCGGTATTCCTGGAGCCTTAAGTTTCCTTCCCCTTGGTGCGCTAATTTTTCCCTTTATCGCCTTTCGTGGGGCGCTCAATCGACTACATCGTCAATTCGATAGCGCACGAGTATTAAATGCAAAACAACGACAGAGTGTGATTGGGTTATTTTTCACTTATACGCTGATTATGATCATCGCGAGCCTAGGCTCACGTTCACCAGATGTGCAACCGCGCTGGTGGTGGGCTCCACTAATTGTCATTGCACTTATCGTCGTCGCAGAGTTCACGTTAGTCGTCCCTTCAGGTACGCCCTCACTGCTCCGAGATCTGACACGAATTTCTATCATCGTCATTGGCGGACTCTTAGGGATAGGTTCGCTCTTCTATTCGATTTCCTTGGCATTTCATTTCTCGGTAGTTCGTAATCTCTACGCAGTTCTGGATGCCGGAATTATTGGTGGCATCTTGCTCACCGTACTTTCGATTCTCACCATGCCAAATATGGCGATCTCGGCGCTCTCTTATCTGTTGGGAAGCGGTTTCGCTCTTGGAAGCGGCACCTTAATTTCCCCTGGTTTCCATCAGCTCAATGAGATACCTGTCTTTCCGCTACTCGGGGCGATTCCAAGGCAGACCCATCCCTATCTATATCTCGGAGCGCTCATTGGAATTGGTGCTGGGGTCTTCGTGATGACTATTCTCAAACGAACTTCATTAAGTCAGATGCGCTTTGGTTACCTTATCTTTCCGCTCATCCTCACTTTCATCATCTTCTTGCTCACCTGGTTGAGCAATGGCACCTTATTGGGAGGTTCGCTAAACACTATTGGTCCATCACTCTGGCAATTCCCTGCACTTTTCTTATTGCAAATCTCGGCTGGAATGGGTCTTAAGGTTGCATATGACAAATGGGGGCCCCGCTGAGTATTAATGGGAAGAAATCCATTGTCATCCTCGCATCGGGTGAGGGAAGTGTCGCGCAAGCTCTCATTGACGCAGCGACCGAACCAACTGGCGCTCTTTACGAACATATAAAAATCGCTCGAGTAATTAGCGAGATTCCAAAGGCTGGCATCTTCCGCAGAGCAAGAGCGGCAAAGGTGCCAACCGAGCTCATACCTTTTCGAAGTGGAGATCAACGCGGCGCATGGGAAAAGGAGTTAGAGGAGGCGATTAAAACTGTAGATCCCTGGTTAGTGGTCAGCGCTGGCTTCATGAAAATTCTCTCTCCAGCTTTTGTAAACACTTTTCATATCATCAATACACATCCTTCGCTCTTGCCAGCATTTCCCGGCGCACATGCGGTGCGCGATGCTCTAGCTGCTGGGGTGCACGAAAGTGGCTGCACACTCCACCGCATCGATGCAGGGGTAGATACTGGAGAGATCATTGCACAAAGAAAATTGACGATTATGCCGGGAGAGAGTGAAGAAGCGCTCCATAATCGAATCAAGGAGCTTGAGAGAGAAATGATTGTCGCTGGCATACTTAGCCTGGTCTTGGCCGAGAAGGGGATGTGATGCGAAAGCCCATCAAGCGAGCTCTAGTGAGCGTGTATGACAAGAGTGGCTTAATCGAATTCGCTCGGGAGCTTCATAAAAACGGAGTAGAAATTGTCTCCACCGGCAGCACCGCATCAACTATTGAAAAAAGTGGAATTCCCGTTGTGCGAGTAGAGGAGTTAACTGGATTTCCTGAGTCACTCGATGGGAGAGTGAAGACTCTCCATCCGGTGATACACGCTGGAATATTGGCTGATCTTCGATTAACCAGTCATGGTGAACAATTGCGTGATCTTGGCATTGCCCCATTTGATTTAGTAGTGGTGAGCCTCTATCCCTTTGCTGAAACAGTGCGCAG